>NZ_JBHWYY010000018.1:0-67222 GCF_042728595.1 Isoptericola sp. NPDC060185
GCCCTGTCTCGACTCGAGACAGGGCCACGAGCCCACCCACAACATTGCCCGGGGTGGCGCGGGCGCGCGGTGCTCAGCCCAGGCGGTCGGCGAGCGCGGCGCGGACCTGCGCGACGGCGTCGGCGACGTCGACCTGCGACGTGTCGATGACGAGGTCGGCGTCCGTGGGCTCCTCGTACGGCGAGGAGATCCCGGTGAACTCGGGGATCTCGCCGCGGCGGGCCTTGGCGTAGAGGCCCTTGCGGTCGCGGGCCTCGCACACCTCGAGCGGCGTGCTGACGTGCACCAGCAGGAACGTGCCGGCGGCCTCGGCCAGCTCGCGCACCCGCGCGCGGCCGGAGGCGAACGGCGCGATGGGGGCCGCCACGGCCACGCCGCCGTGCGACGACACGAGCGACGCGACGTAGCCGATGCGTTCCACGTTCAGCTCGCGCGAGGCCTTGTCGAAGCCGAGCCCCTTGGACAGGTGGTGGCGCACCTCGTCGCCGTCGAGCAGCGTGGTGTGCAGGCCCTCGTCGTCGAGCTCGGCCGCGAGGGCGCGGGCCACGGTCGACTTGCCGGAGCCGGACAGCCCCGTGAAGAAGACGACGGCGCCCCGGCGGCGCGCGGTCCGCGCTGCGCGGGCCAGCTCGCCGGCGGCGGGCTCGGCGTAGAGGGCGGCGACCTCGTCGGACCAGAGCGCGCCGAGCCGAGCGACCCGCTCTCCTTCGCTGACGGAGCGGTGGTCGGCCAGGACCTCGGCGCGCGCGGCGCCGTAACGCGCGGCGACGTCGGGCCAGCGCAGCGTGCCGGGGGCGGTCGCGGGCCAGGGGACGACGACGACCTCGGCGCGCCGCCCGGTCGCGCGCAGGCGCTCCGCCACGTCGCGCGCGACGCGGACCAGGCCGGGCGCGCCCACGTGCCCGGCCGCGGGGGAGCGGCGGGAGGCGGGCACGAGGACCAGGACGGCGTCGGTGTCAGCGGCCAGGGCGGGCAGCGCGTCGAGCTCGGAGCGTGTGGGGGGCTCGGCGACGACGATCGCGAGGGCGGCGTCCGCGCCGGGCCGGACGTCGTCCGCGGTGCGGCGCAGCGCCGGGTCCCAGTGCGGGCCGGCGGCGCGGGCGAAAGGCTTGACGGCGCGCGGCGCGGCCTCGTCGCCGACGACGGCGAGGGGGGTGTTCTCGGCGTCGGTGAGCGTCACGGGGCCGTCGGGAAGCCCCGCCGGCGGGGTCCAGGGCGCTCCGCCGCCGAGGGCGAGCTCGAGCAGGTCCAGCTCGTCGGGGGACAGGACGCGCGTCGCGGCGGGCAGGTCGTCGGGCTGGTCTGCGGTGAGGTCGGCGGGGGCGGTCATGGTGAGGGGGTGACGTCCTTCGGTGCGGGCTCGGGCTCGATGTCGGGGGCGGAGACGGTGCCGAGGGGCTTGGGCCGCGGCGGGAGCTTCTTGATCCGCTCGCGCACCACGATCCACAGCACGTTGCCGACGACGAGGGCGCCGACGGCCGCGGCGAGGACGACGCCGAGCGGGGCGCCGAGCAGCTTGAGGCCGGAGGCGAGCAGCAGGATGGCGAGCGCGCGGCGGATGATGCCGCCGGGCGCGCGGCTGGAGACGTGCGCGCCGAACCAGGCGCCGGGGATCGCGCCGATGAGCAGGGAGGTGGTGAGCCCCAGCTCGAAGTCCCCGTACAGGATATGGCCGAGCGACGCGGCGGCGACGAGCGGGACCGCCTGCACGAGGTCGGTGCCGACGAGCTGCGACGCCTTGAGCGCGGGGTAGAGCAGGAGCAGGACCACGATGATGATCGACCCGGCGCCCACCGACGTGAGGCCCACCATCAGCCCGGCGACGGCGCCGAGGATCAGGGTGGGGACCTTGCGCACGGCCACGTCGGGGCTGGTCGGCCGGGCCGGTCCCTCGCCGAGGGCGGTGCGGCGCTGGAGCATGCCGAGCACGGCGCGCACGACCAGGCCGGCGGAGGCGATGAGCAGGGCGACGCCGAGCACCTTCTTGAGGACCTCGTCGAAGCCGTCGCCGAACGGCAGGTACCGGATGAGGAGCGCACCGGAGAACGCCGCGGGTACCGACCCGATGCAGAGCCAGAGCACGAGCTGAAGGTTCACGGTGCGCCGGCGGAGGTGCACGATCGCGCCGGCGGGCTTCATGAAGAGGCTGGCGACGACGTCCGAGGACACGGCGGTGAGCGGGTCCACGCGGAACACGAAGATGAGCATCGGCGTCATGAGCGCGCCGCCGCCCATCCCGGTGAGGCCGACGACGAAGCCCACGACGAGGCCGCCGAGGACCAGCGGGAGTTCGACGCTCAAAAGGGCACCATTCCTATCGGATAAAACGAATTTCGCTGTCGCGAACGCTCACTCAGGACTCCATTCCCGGAATGGTAGCCTCGGCCGCGGCCCTGTCGGGCCGCCGTCCCAGAGCAGTCAGCCGAGGAGCCGCATGCCGCAGTCCAGCCCGTCCTACCCGGACCCGGCGCTGCCCGACGGCGAGCTCGCGGTCGTTCTCGCGCGCGGTGCGGGCGAGGTCCTGCTCGGTCTGCGGGCCGAGGTGGACGCCGCCGGGGGCGACTTCGTCGCCGCCGGGCTGAAGGACGCCGGCGACACCGCGAGCCAGGCCTGGCTCGCGGGGGCCCTCGCGCACGCCCGGCCCGACGACGCCGTCCTCTCGGAGGAGGCGAAGGACGTCGGGGCCCGCGCGACGGCGGACCGCGTCTGGATCATCGACCCGCTCGACGGCACGCGGGAGTTCGCCGAGCGGCACGCCGAGGGCGAGCTGTCCGGCGCCTGGCGCGACGACTTCGCGGTCCACGTGGCCCTGTGGGAGCGGGGCTCCGGCCTCACCGCCGGTGCCGTCGGCCTCCCCGCGCGGGACGCCGTCCTCAGCACCGTGGCCACGGGCGCCGACCTGTCCGACGCGGGCGCGGTGCTCGCCGGCACCCGCCCGCTGCGCCTCGCCGCGAGCCGCAGCCGCCCGCCGGAGTTCGTCCGCGACCTCGCCGCCCGCGGCGACGTCGAGCTCGTGCCGATGGGCTCGGCCGGCGTGAAGGTGGTGTCCGTCGTCGACGGCACCGTCGACGCGTACGTGCACGGCGGCGGCCAGTACGAGTGGGACTCCGCGGCCCCCGTCGCCGTCGCGCTCGCCGCCGGCCTGGACTGCACCCGCCTGGACGGCACCGCGCTCGAGTACAACCGCCAGGACCCCTGGCTCCCCGATCTCTTCGTCAGCCACCCGGCCGTCGCGTCGCGCCTGCGCGCGGCGCTGACCGCGGTCGGGGTCGACATCAAGGAAGGTGCCCAGTCGTGACGTCTCACGTCCTGAGCCAGCTCCGCAGCCTCGAAGCGGAGAGCATCCACATCATCCGCGAGGTGGTGGCCGAGATGCAGCGCCCCTGTCTGCTCTTCTCGGGCGGCAAGGACTCCATCGTCATGCTGCACCTCGCCGCCAAGGCCTTCGCGCCTGCGCGGATCCCGTTCCCGATCATGCACGTGGACACGGGCCTGAACTTCCCGTCCGTGCTGGCCACGCGCGACCGGTGGGTCGAGCGGCTCGGCATCCAGCTGGTCGTGGCGTCCGTGCAGGACGCCATCGACCGTGGGCTGGTGCAGGAGGAGCCCAACGGCTCCCGCAACCGCATCCAGACCCCGGTGCTGCTGGAGGCCGCGGAGAAGAACGGCTTCGACGCTCTGTTCGGCGGCGGCCGCCGCGACGAGGAGAAGGCGCGCGCCAAGGAGCGCGTGTTCTCCTTCCGCGACGACTTCGGCCAGTGGGACCCCAAGAACCAGCGGCCCGAGATCTGGGACCTGTACAACGGGCGCGTCCACCAGGGCGAGTCGATCCGCGTGTTCCCGCTGTCCAACTGGACCGAGCTGGACATCTGGGCCTACATCGAGGCCGAGGAGATCGACCTGCCCGACCTGTACTTCGCCGCCGAGCGCGAGGTCGTGGACCGGGGCGGCATGCTCTTCGCCGTCAACGAGTTCACGCCGCTCAAGGACGGCGAGACCTCCGAGGTGCGCTCGGTGCGCTACCGGACGGTGGGGGACGCGAACCTCACCGCCGCCGTCGCGTCGACCGCGTCGACCCGCGCGGAGATCGTCGAGGAGGTCGCCGCCGTGCGCCTCACCGAGCGCGGCGCCACCCGTGGCGACGACAAGGTGAGCGAGGCCGCGATGGAGGACCGCAAGCGAGAGGGCTACTTCTAAGCCATGAGCACCGAGACCCAGACCCCGTCCGCCGCCTCCCAGCAGGCGGTCGACACGTCGGCCGACCTGCTGCGCTTCGCCACGGCGGGCTCCGTCGACGACGGCAAGAGCACCCTCATCGGGCGGCTGCTGTTCGACTCGAAGACGATCTTCGAGGACCAGCTCGAGTCGGTCGAGCAGGTGAGCAAGGACCGCGGGAACGACTACACGGACCTCGCTCTGCTCACCGACGGCCTGCGTGCCGAGCGCGAGCAGGGCATCACGATCGACGTGGCGTACCGCTACTTCGCGACGCCGAAGCGCAAGTTCATCATCGCGGACACCCCCGGCCACATCCAGTACACGCGGAACATGGTCACCGGGGCGTCGACGGCCGACGTCGCGCTCATCCTCGTGGACGCGCGCAAGGGCGTCATCGAGCAGAGCCGCCGGCACACGTTCCTCGCGACCCTCCTGGGCGTGCCGCACATCGTGGTGTGCGTCAACAAGATGGACCTCGTCGACTACTCCGAGGAGGTCTTCGAGAACATCCGCCGGGACTTCACGGACTTCGCCTCGCGCCTCAACGTGCCCGACCTGACGTTCGTCCCGATCTCCGCCCTCGTGGGCGACAACGTGGTGAACCGCAGCGAGAACACGCCGTGGTTCGACGGCCGGCCGCTGCTCAGCCACCTCGAGACCCTGCACGTGGCCAGCGACCGCAACCTCCAGGACGTGCGCTTCCCGGTGCAGTACGTGATCCGGCCGCAGTCGCACGACGCCCGCGACTACCGCGGGTACGCCGGCACCGTCGCGAGCGGCGTGCTCAAGCCGGGCGATGCCGTGCGCGTGCTGCCCTCCGGGCTGGAGACCACCATCGAGGCGATCGACACCGCCGACGGCCCCGTCACCGAGGCGTTCCCGCCGATGTCGGTCACCGTGCGGCTCGCCGACGAGATCGACATCTCGCGCGGCGACATGATCTGCCGCCCGAACAACAGCCCCGCCGCGCTGCAGGACCTCGACGCCATGGTCTGCTGGATGGACGAGTCCGCGCCGCTGGTGCCGGGCAAGAAGTACGCCATCAAGCACACCACCCGCTGGGCGCGCGCGATGGTCAAGGACGTCAAGTACCGCGTGGACGTCAACACGCTGCACCGCGACGAGGACGCGACCGAGATCCGGCTCAACGAGATCGGCCGCATCCAGCTGCGCGTCACGCAGCCCCTGTTCGTCGACTCCTACCGCCAGAACCGCCGCACCGGCGCGTTCATCCTGGTGGACGAGGCCACGAACAAGACCGTCGCGGCGGGGATGATCGGCGCCCTGCCGCACTCCTCCTGACCGACCGCCTCCCGGCCGCACACCTCCTGACCGCACACCTCCGGACCGCGGGAGGGCCCCCGACCGTCACGGACGCCCCGTCCGTCGCCTGATCGCGAGTTGATGACCACCGTGCTTTCGAACCTCCTGCGGTCCACGTACCGTCGTCTGCCGGCCTCCTGGCGCGCGCGCGTGACGGAGCTGCGCCGGCCGGGCCGCCGGACGCTCGTGTCCGTCGTCGTGCCGGTGTACAACGTCGAGCGGTACGTGGGGGAGTGCCTGGAGTCGATCCTCGCGCAGACGCACCGGCGCCTCGAGGTCGTCGTGGTCGACGACGGCTCGCCCGACGACTCGATCTCGGTGGTGCGGGCGATCGCCGCGCGCGACCGCCGCGTGCGGATCGTGCAGCAGGAGAACGGCGGCCTCGGCGCCGCGCGCAACACGGGCGTGCGGCACGCGCGCGGCGAGATGCTCTGCTTCGTCGACTCGGACGACACGGTGCCGCCGAACGCGATCGAGGTCATGCTCACGTCGCTGACGCGCAGCGGCTCCGACTTCGCGGTCGGCTCGCTGCTGCGGGACACCTCGGGCGGCCGGCACATGCCCGCATGGGCCCGCAAGCTCCACGACCGGACGCGCACCGGCGTGACCATCGTCGAGGAGCCCGACGCGCTCAAGAACGTCTTCGCGTGGACGAAGCTCTTCCGGGCCGAGTACTTCCGCCGGGTCGTCGTCGGCTTCCCGGACGGCCTCTACGAGGACCAGGTGCCCTCGGCGAAGGCCTACCTGCACGGTCGGTTCGACATCGTCGAGGACGTGGTCTGCTACTGGCGGATCCGGGACGACGAGTCGTCCATCACGCAGCAGAAGTCGACGATGAAGGACCTCACCGGCCGCTGGCGGATGCTCGACGAGCTGCACGAGGTGATGCGCGACGCGCCCGTCGCCGTGCGCCAGGCGTGGGAGGCGAAGGTCATCGGCTTCGACATGCGCCTCTACTACGAGCAGGTGCCGCGCACTGGCGACGAGTACTGGGACTTCCTCCGCACGGAGGTCCAGGGCTTCCTCGACATGGCGGGGTACGAGCGCCTGCGCGAGGTGCCGGTCTACGACCGGCTGCCCGCCGCGGCGGCGTACCACGGCCTGCGCGACGACGTGGCCGAGCTCGTGGCCCGGCGGGAGTCGATGACGTGGAAGGTGCACGGCATCGCACGGGACGGGCACGTCACCCTCGGACCGGACTTCCTCGAGGGGCTGGAGCTGGAGCCGGACGGGGTGCTCGACGACCTCGACCCGGACGCCGAGATCGTGGGCCGCGTGGCCGACGTCGTGCTGGGCGACGGGTCGCTCACCGTGGAGGGGAGCGCGTACCTCGCGTACGTGGACCTCGCGGGGACGTCGAGCGAGATCACGCTGGACGCGGTCGCCGAGGACGGCGGGCGCGTGCCGGGCACGGTCGAGCGCTTCACCGACGAGACCATCGACATGCGCGCGGTGGACCCGTGGAACGACCACGCCGCGTCCGGCTTCCGGGCGCGGTTCGACCTCGCCGAGCTGGTCTCGCCGCCGTACCGCCTCGAGGTCGGGGTGCGCGTGGAGGGCGTCGAGCGGGTCGCGCCGCTTCCAGTGCCGGACCCCCGGACGAGTGGGCGGCTCCCCGTCTTCGGCCCGCTGGACGCCGCCGGCCGCTGGTTCGTCGACGCACCGGCGGGGACGGACGCCCTCGAGCTGCGCCGGACGACCCCCGCCCGGGTCCCGGTCGAGGACCTCCGGGTGTCGGGCCGCCGCGTCGAGCTGGTCCTGCCGGGGGCGTCGCCGGAGATCCGCAGCTGCGCCGCCCGGGCCGGGACGTGGACCGTGCCCGGCGTGCGGCGGCACGAGGACGGCCGTGACGTCGTCGCGTTCACGCTCCCCGAGGCGCTGCCCACGGAGGGGCTGCGGACCTGGGTGTTCGCCGCCCGGCCCGCCGGGGGCGGCCGCGAGGTCCGGTTCTCGTGGGTCGCGCCGAGCAGCACCCTGGAGCCGGTCGCCGGCACCAGCGTGCTGCCCGCCGCCACCCGGTTCGGCAACGTGATCGCGCAGACCGGCCCCGTCCTCGGCGAGATCGAGGAGCTGAGCCTCGGCCGCGACGGCCTGCGGGTCCGTGGGTGGGCGTTCGTGTCCAAGGAGCTGCCCCGCGAGCAGCTGACGCTCGCGCTGTGGCACGAGGTCGCGGCGGGCAGCGAGGTCCGCCTCGACCTCGACGCCGACGGCGCGTTCGACGTCGTGCTCCCGATCACCGACGCCGTCGGCAGCACGCTGTCGAAGTCCGTGAGCTTCGTCATGGTCCTGTCGGTGGGCGACGTCGTGATGCGCCCGCGCGCGGCGGCGCGCCTCCTGCGGTCCCTGCAGCTCGAGCTCACGGACGGGGTCGTGTCGGCGTCGGTCTCGGCGACCCCGAAGATCGGGTCGGTGAGCGTGCGCCTGCGCACCGCGCTCGACGACGGCGAGCGGAGCCGCCGGGCGCAGCACCTCCTGTACCTGCGGTACCGCCGCGCCGAGCAGGAGCCGCTGGACGCGGTGCTGCTCGAGTCGTTCGGCGGCCGGACGGTCGGCGACTCACCCCTCGCGCTGAGCCGCGAGCTGCACCGCCGGCGGGACGCCCGGCCGCAGTACTGGTCCGTCGCGTGCCTGTCGACTCCGGTGCCGGAGTGGGCCACCCCGGTGCTGCGCTACTCGACGGCCTGGTACGACCTGCTGGAGCGCGCCACGCTGCTGGTCAACAACAACAACTGGCCGTGGTACTTCCGCAAGCTGCCGCACCAGACCTACCTGCAGACGTGGCACGGGACGCCGCTCAAGCGCATCGGCAACGACGTGCCGGGGGCGAACCTCACCCTCACCTACCGCCGGCTCATGGTCCGCGAGGCGCAGAGCTGGGACTTCCTGCTCGCGCAGAACGCGTACTCGGCCGAGATCTTCCCGGGGGCGTTCGGCTACGACGGCAGGATCGTCACCGAGGGCTACCCGCGCAACGACTCCCTGGTCGACGACACCGCGGCGGCCACGCGCGCCGCGGTCCGTGAGCGGTTCGGCCTCGACGACGACGTGCGGGTGCTCCTGTACGCGCCGACGTGGCGGGACAACATCAAGGAGGGCGCCCGGTACGGCCGGGTCGCGTTCCTCGACTTCGACGAGCTGCGCCGCGCGGCCGGGCCGCGCACCGTGGTGCTCTACCGGGGGCACTCGAACACGGCCGGCTCGTCGAGCGACCTGCCGGACGGCGTCATCGACGTGACGCACCACCCCGACGTCAACGAGCTCATGCTCGCGTCGGACGCCCTGGTGACGGACTACTCGTCGATCATGTTCGACTACGGGGTCCTGCGGCGGCCGATCTACCTCCTGGTGCCGGACCTGGAGCTGTACGGGTCGAAGACGCGGGGGTTCTACCGCGACCTCGTCGACGTGGCGCCCGGCCCGCTCTGCGCGGACACGGGCGAGCTGGTGGCTGCGCTGGGCGCCGACCACTGGTCCGCGTGGGGCGCCGCGCACGATAGGTTCGTCGCTGAGTTCGCACCGCGCGACGACGGCGCCGCGTCGGCCCGCGTGCTCGACGCGACTGGCCTGAGCCACTGACCGACCCCCAGCACCGGAGCACATCATGTCGATCTATCGTTCTGCCCGGTCCAGGCTCGGTCAGGTGGTGCGGAGGGCCGGCGAAGGACGCCGACGTCCGGACGCCGTCGAGGCGCTGCGCGCGTTGCGACTGCTCGACGACTACGAGGTGGCGGACGACCTCGTCCTGGTGGACGGCAAGGTGCCGGTCAACCACTTCACGTTCCGCTCCAGCTTTGGCGACGCCCTGTCGCCGTGGCTCGTCGGGCGGCTCACCGGCCGCGCGACGATGGTGGCGGACCGGTCTCGGCCGCACTACGGCGTCATCGGCTCGGTGATCAACCAGGGCACCGACGAGACGATCTTCTGGGGTACGGGCGTCTACGGGACCGAGGACGTGACGGAGGTGCCCGCCGCCGCGGCGTACACCGCCGTCCGCGGCCCGCTGACCCGGGCCAAGCTGTCGGCGGCCAAGGGGTTCGGCATCCCCGTCCCGGCCGTGTACGGCGATCCGGCGCTGCTCCTCCCGCTGGTGCACGCCCCTGAGGTGCCGGTGACGCACGACGTCGGTGTGGTCGTCAGCTGGAACGAGCGGCGCTGGGCCGAGGCGACCTACGGCCCGGGCGTCCTGCTCATCGACGCCGGGCGCGTCGACGTCGAGGCCGTGCTCCGCGACATCCTGTCCTGCCGGCGCATCGTGTCGTCGGTGCTGCACGGGCTCGTGGTCGCCGACGCCTACGGCATCCCGAGCGCGTGGCTGGAGTCCGACGCCCCCCGTGGGGGCGCGTTCCCGTTCTACGACTACTTCGGGGCCGTCCAGAAGCTCCGGGCCCCGCACCGGTTCGACCTCGCGGCCCAGCCGGTGACCCGCGAGCTGCTCGACGAGACCTTCACGTTCGCGGACGACCCGATCCGGTTCGACCACCGGGCGCTCCTCGACGCGAGCCCGCTCCTGCATCGGAGGGGCGCGCCGCGTCGACACACCGAGCGCCTGCCCCGGCGGGAGCCGAGCACGCTGGCGAGCCAGGGCGGCACCCGCGTGCTCCTGCCGTCGCTGGGGTACTTCGGCGGCATCGGGGCGAACTACCTGCCGGTCCGGTTCGCGGCTCCGGTGGAGGAGGTGCGCTTCTCGCTCCCCCGGGAGGGGCAGCACCAGCTCGACCTGCGCGGCCTGGAGCTCTTCCGCCGTGGGAAGCGCGTGGAGGTCGACCTGTCGACGGCGACGGTGACGCAGAGCTCCGACGTGACCAAGGACGACCGGTCCCCGTTCGGCCTCGGCGGCATCCGGACCGCGCGCGAGACCGGCCCGTGGTGGACCGTGCGTTTCGACCCGCCCGTCGACGCCGACGAGGTGCGCGTCTACAACCGCCTCGACGGGTACGGCATCCGCACGCGGGCGCTGAGCGTCGCGGTCGGCCGCGGAGCCGACGGCCCCGACGTCGTCGTCACGGTGGACTCCGACCGGGTGGTCCGCCACACGCTCGACGTCCTGTCCCGGATCGGCGGGGCGCCGGTGGACGAGGCGGTCCTCGCCTCGGCGGAGGCCGCCGGCGCGGCACGCGCGGACGTCCTCGCGCGGCTCGCCGAGCGGGCCCGTACGGGGCTGCTGACGGCGGACCCGGCGGAGCAGCGGCTGCTGGCGCAGCTGCTGCCGACGGAGCGCCCGGACGACGACGTCGAGCTCTCCGACGACGAGTGGGCGCTGCTCGGCCACCTGCTGGCGGCGGAGCGGCACCGGGCACCGGGGACCGCCACGTCCATGCGGGCCTTCCAGTTCGTCCTGCGCTCGAAGGCCGACCTCCACCGGCTCGGCGACGAGGTCAACCGGGCGGGCGAGGTCCTGGGCGCGCCGCGGGCGGTGCTCACGCGGCACGGGATCGTCGACGTGGGCGGGCTGCGGGAGCGGTCGGACGACTACATCGCGACCATCGAGCACGCGTCCGCGGTCCTCGAGTCGTGCGGGTACCCGACGATGCTCGCCTACGGGACGCTGCTGGGCGCCGTGCGCGAGGGGGACTTCCTGGCGCACGACGACGACGTCGACCTCATGGTGCCCCTCGACGCGCCCGGCCGGGCGGAGGGCGAGCCCCTGCTCGCCGAGCTCCGCGAGCGGCTGCAGGGGAAGGGCTGGAGGGTGTCGCGCCCGAACACCTACACGAACTTCCACCTGCACGACCCGGAGACCAAGCTCCACGTGGACGTGTTCCCGCTGTTCGTCGGCGGCGCGTCGACGGCGCTGCACATGGAGAAGATGCAGCTCCGCACGATCGACACCGACATCGTCCTGCCGCCGCGGACGTTCTCGTTCAAGGGCCACGACCTGCTCGTGCCGGCGCGGCCCGAGGCGTTCCTCGAGGAGCGGTACGGCGCCGGCTGGTCGGTGGCCGACCCGTTCTACGACTGGCCTTGGACGCTGCGCGACTGACGCGGCGCGGTGGGCGCGCGGCCGTCAGGACAGCGCGCCCACCTTCCGCAGCTCGCGGAGCACGTACGGCGCCATCGTCTTGGTGTACGTGGTGGTGAGGTGGCTGTTGTCCCGGTAGACGTTGACGCCCCCGATCACGGACGGGCACGTCGTGTCGTCGCAGTAGAAGTCCGTCAGGTCGACGTACTTCGCGCCGCGGACCTCCTGCGCGGAGGCCTTGAACGTGTTGGGGAACGGGAAGGCCTTCGCCCGCGTCGTGTCGCAGCTGTCGGGCTCGATCACGTCGAGCTGCTCGAGGCACTTCGAAGGACCCGTGCGGTGCCAGGGGTTGTCCCCGAGCGCCACGATCGGCACGTCCTTCTCCGCGACCGGCCGCCACGCCGCCACCATCTGGTCACGCTGCTGGTCGGCGTCGCCGGAGAGCATCTTGAGGTAGCCGGTCGTGACGATCAGGTCGATGTCCTCGGCGTGGTCCACGAGCCAGGGAGCGAGCTGGTCCTTCCACGTCTCGCACGTCGCGGAGCGCTGCGGGTCGTCGTAGTTGATCGTCCCCGTGGTCCACGCGCAGGTGGCCTTGAGCTGCGGGGTCAGGCTGATCGTGCCCTTCTCCGCGAGCGCGATGAACGCGGGCAGCATGGCGCGGGCGTGCGAGTCGCCGATGAGGACGACGTGCGGGACGTCGGGGTCGTCCACGGGCCCGAACGAGCACTCCTTGAGGCGGTCCTCGTTGCCCTCGACCCAGCAGTCGGGGTAGTCGGCGTAGTCGCCGCCGACGGCCTCGGGGGCGGGGACGAGCATGCCGTCCAGGTCGGGGTTGTCGCAGGGCTTCTCCGGGTCCATGGATCCGGCGCCGAAGCACGGCGGCATGTCGGCGACGAGCCGGGCCGCGAGCTCCTCTTGCTGCTGCGTGCGGTGGTCGGCGACGGCCAGGCCGGCACCGGCCACGAGGGCGAGGACGGCGGCGACGGCGGCGGTGAGCCCGAGGGCGCGCCCGGTGCCCTGCAGCCCCCAGCGGCGGGTGAACCGGAAGGTGTCCTCCACGTACCGCTTGGACAGCATGGACAGCATCAGCACCGCCACGAGCAGGGCGACCCGCTCGAGGAGGCCGGGCGTGTGCCCGAGGACGTACGGCAGGATCACGATCGCCGGCCAGTGCCACAGGTACAGGGAGTACGAGATCTCCCCGGTGTACTGCACGGGGCGCCAGCGCATGAGCGGGGTCGGGCTGAGGGGGCCGGACGGCGTCCCGGCCCAGATGACGGCGAGGGTGGCGACCACGGGCAGCAGGGCCGCGGTCCCGGGGAACGGCGTCTTCGCGTCGTAGAACAGTCCGCACGCCGCGATCGCGGCGAGCCCGGCCCAGCTGACGAGCACACGCCACCGGGCGCCGAGCAGGGCTGGCGCCGACCGCGCGAGGACGACGGCGAGGAGGGCGCCGGCCCCGAACTGCCAGGCACGCGTCGTGGTGACGAAGTACGCGGAGGCGGGGTTGGTCGTGGTGAGCCACAGCGAGTAGCCGAAGGACGCGAGGGTGGCGACGGCCAGGACGGCGCCCGTCACGCGGCGGCGCGAGCGGCCGGCGCGCGCCGCGAGGAGCGCGGCGACCAGCACGAGCACCGGCCAGACCAGGTAGAACTGCTCCTCGGCCGAGAGGGACCAGTAGTGCTGGACCGGCGAGGGGGCGTTCTCGGCGGCGAGGTAGTCCACCGAGTCCGCGGCGAGCACCCAGTTCTCCACGTAGAGGGTGGCGCCGATGGCCTCGCGGAACCACTGGTGCCACTGCGTCATGGGCACGACCAGCAGCGTCACCACGACGGACACCGCGATCACCATGTAGGCCGCGGGCAGCAGGCGCCGCGCGCGGCGCGCCCAGAACCTCCCGAGGGCGACGGTGCCGGTGGACTCGACCTCCCGCAGGAGGTGGCCGGTGATGAGGAAGCCCGAGATCACGAAGAAGACGTCCACGCCCACGTACCCGCCCGGCAGGCGACCCGGCCAGAAGTGGAACAGCACCACGAGGAGCACCGCGAGCGCGCGGAGCGCCTGGATCTCGTACCGCAGGACCTTCGCGGGGGGCCGGGGCGCGGTGGTGCGCTCGGGCGCGTCGAGGGTCTGGCTCACGACGCGGACGCCGGGACGGGGTGCGGGCGGAGAGCGGTCAGTGCCACGGGAGAACCTTCGATGGGGTACAGAACCAACGGGACATGGTAGCGGTGATCCTGCCGTGTCCTTCGACCTACGCGTGCGATCGCCAAGTCGGTCATAATCGCTGCGATCACGACAGGTGGAGGTACGAGTGGATGACGACCGGGGCGAGCACCGTTCGCGTCGAGGGGTGCTGGCTGCTGCTGCGGCCAAGGCGGACCTCCGACGATCGGCAGCGGCGGCCAGACGTCGAGTTCGGCTCGGCCGCGGAAGCGGTGGGGCCGAGCGCCGCAGGGTCTTTGTCGTTGCTGATGATGGTCCCCCCGACGTGCTGCGTGCCGTCATCGACCGGTACCGGGACGACGAGCTCTTCGTGGTCGCGCCGAAGCCCTACGACGAGTGGTGGTTGGACGGCACGCGCCAGCGGTACCTGACCCTGGCGAAGGAATCGAACGTCCATTGGTTCCTCAAGCTGCACGGTCCCGTCGACCGCATCGTCGACACCCGGGTCAGGTGGCCCAAGGAGCACGAGGCGTCGCTCCGCAAGCTGCTCTTCCATCTGGCGCCCGACGGCGAGTACGTCATTCCGCGATCGGGGTTCAGGGCCTACGGGGCCGGCAACCCGCTGGAGAAGCGGCTGGTGAAGTTTGCTCGCGCGCTCTCCGTGGGTGAGCCCGACGACGACTTCCCGGAACTGTCCCGTGCGGTCGCAGAGGTGCGCCTGGACCGTGAGGAGATCGTGGTGCGCAAGAACGGGCGCCACTACCTCAAGCTCACAGATCACTGGGCGAACCGGATGATCACGACACGGAACGACCAGACCACGACGGTTCGTGAGCTGACGAAGCTGCGCGAGCAGCGATTCGATTCCGCCACGACGGTGACGTCGCACGGGGCTTCGGCTCCGTTGGCAGGGCTGGAGACCACGGTCGAGGTCCCCCCGATGCACCTGCGCCACTACACAGGCCGGATCGGGCTCGTGAGCAACGCGCTGACGTTCTCCGCCAACGAGATCCTCCCCGACTCCTTCCGCCACCACCTGTCCAACCGGCACAATCCCCGACTCATCCAGGTGGACAAGGACTTCGCGCGGATCCCGCAGCACGTCCAGCCCACCGAGACGCTCCCGGGCTCGTACTACATGCTCGACTCGGAGAACTCCGGTCACTACGGGCACCTCATGACGGAGGTCATCTCACGACTCTGGGGCTGGGACCGGGCGAAGGCACAGGACCCGGACCTCAAGGCGATCATCCGGCTCAGGTTTGCGGCCGAACGGGAGCCCGACCTCGAACGGTCGATCCTCAGGGCGTACGGCATCGCCGAGGAAGACCTCGTCACGATCGATCACCCGGTGTACCTCGAGTCGATGTACGGGGCGACGCCGATGTTCCACAATGCCCGGCCCTACTACGTGCACCCGGAGATCCGGGCGGTGTGGGGACGCATTCGAGACGGATTGATCACGGAGCAGGGTGCGACGTGGGATCGCGTCTTCGTCTCGCGAAAGGACTCGCTCGGGAACCGGCGCTGCCTCAATCGCGTCGACGTGGAGGAGTTTTTCGCCGCAGCAGGGTTCGAGGTGATCTACCCCGAGGACTACTCGCTCGGTCGGCAGGCGGAGATCTTCGCGAACGCCCGAGTCGTGGCAGGGTTCGGCGGGTCAGCGATGTTCAACGCGGTCTTCTCCGAGCAGCTCGAGCACATGATCGTGCTGACGCAGGAGGCGTACACCGCCCGCAACGAGGTGCTGATCGCGCTGCCTCTCGGGATCGACATGCACTACTTCTGGAACACGCCGACGACCGCGCACCCGCCGGGCGGCTGGTCCGAGGCGGCCTACAAGTCTGACTGGTCGTTCGACTTTTCTCGCCACAGCGGTGAGCTCGAGGCGTTGTTGCGCTCGTTCTGAGTTCGACGCCTCGCTCTGGCGGGAGCGGGACGATGTGGCGGATTGCCCCCGAGGGGAATCCGACGTCCTTCTCGTCTCCAGGCGTTCCTTGTCCGTCCGAATTGTTCTGAGGGGTCATTCATGCGTGTTCTCGTGACGGGCGGTGCCGGGTTCATCGGGGCGAACTTCGTGCAGCAGACGGTGCGTGAGCGGCCGGAGGCCGTGGTGACGGTGCTGGACGCGTTGACGTATGCCGGGGACCGGTCGTCGCTGGACCCGGTCGCGGACCGGATCAGGTTCGTGCAGGGGTCGGTCACGGACGCCGACCTGGTCGACGGCCTGGTGGCGGACGCGGACGTGGTGGTGCACTTCGCGGCGGAGTCGCACAACGACAACTCGCTGACGGATCCGTCGCCGTTCGTGCAGACGAACGTGGTGGGCACGTTCACGCTGCTGGAGGCGGTGCGCCGTCACGGGGTGCGGTATCACCACATCTCGACGGACGAGGTGTACGGGGACCTGGCGCTGGACGACCCGGCGAAGTTCACGCCCTCGACGCCGTACAACCCGTCGAGCCCGTACTCGGCGTCGAAGGCGGGCTCGGACCTGCTGGTGCGCGCGTGGGTGCGCTCGTTCGGCGTCGAGGCGACGATCTCGAACTGTTCGAACAACTACGGCCCGAACCAGCACGTGGAGAAGTTCATCCCGCGGCAGGTCACCAACCTCATCGACGGGGTGCGTCCTCGTGTATACGGGGCGGGGGCGAACGTGCGCGACTGGATCCACGTGGCCGACCACAACGCCGCGGTGTGGGCGATCGTCGACCGCGGCCGCATCGGGGAGACCTACCTGATCGGCGCGGACGGGGAGACGTCCAACCTGCAGGTCGTGCGGACCCTGAACGAGCTGTTCGGGCGCGACGCGGACGACTTCGACCACGTGACCGACCGGGCGGGGCACGACCTGCGGTACGCCATCGACGCCACGAAGCTGCGCACCGAGCTCGGCTGGACCCCGCGGTTCACCGACTTCCGCTCGGGCCTGGCCGCGACCGTCGAGTGGTACCGCGAGCACGAGGAATGGTGGCGGCCGGCGAAGGCCGCCGTCGAGGCGAAGTACGCCCGGACCGGCCAGTAGCGAGAGCCAGGGTTGACGACAGGGCTCCGGCACCGCGCGCAGCGGTTCCGGAGCCCTTCGTCGTGCTCGCTCGACCTGGCGTCAGTCGCGCAGGGTCGCGAGGTGGTCCTGGACGGCCTGGTGGGTGGGTAGCAGGCCTTGGGCCTTGGCCTGGGTGAGGGTGGGGGCGGTGGTGTCCTTGTCGGACAGCTGCGGTGTGAGGGGGGTGCCGTCGGGGGCGGTGGTGGGCCAGGCGATGCCGATGTCGGGGTCCAGGGGGTGGATGCCGTGCTCGTGGGCGGGGTTGTAGCCGGTGGAGCACAGGTACAGGACGGTGGAACCGTCCTGGAGGGACATGAAGGCGTGGCCGAGGCCTTCGCCGAGGTAGATGGCGCGGCGGTGGACGTCGTCGAGGAGGACGGAGTCCCAGTGTCCGAAGGTGGGGGAGCCTTCGCGGAGGTCGACGACGACGTCGAGGACGGCGCCGGTGGCGCAGGTGACGTACTTGGCTTGGCCGGGCGGGACGTCGGCGAAGTGGATGCCGCGCAGGACGCCGGCGGCGGAGACGGAGGCGTTGGCCTGTTGCAGGTCGAGGGGGTGGCCGAGGGTGTCGGTGAAGGGGCCGGCTTTGAACCATTCGAGGAAGACGCCGCGGGGGTCGCCGTGCTGGGTGGGGGTGATCTCGTAGGCGCCGGGCACGGCCAGCTCGCGGAACTGCACGGGTGCTCCTCCAGGGGTGGGCAGCGGTCGGTGAGGGGGCCGTAGGATCCTACGGTGACCGAGACGACGACCACGCCGCCTGCCGTTCCTGCTCGTCGCCGTTGGCTGGTCGTCGGCGCGGCGGGGATGCTCGGGACCGATCTGCTGGCCCGCCTTCGAGTCGTCGGCGGGGACGTCGTCGGACTGGGCCGGGCCGAGCTGGACGTCACGGACGCGGCCGCGGTGGCGGCCGCCGTGCGTGACGTGGACGTGGTGGTGAACTGCGCGGCGTGGACGGCGGTGGACGACGCGGAGGCGCGGGAGGCGGACGCGTTCGGGGTGAACGCGGTCGGCGCGGCGCACCTGGCGAGGGCGGCGCACGCGGCGGGGGCGCGGCTGGTGCAGGTGTCCACGGACTACGTGTTCGACGGTGCGGCCACCCAGCCGTACGCGGAGGATGCCCCGATGAGGCCGGTGTCGGCGTACGGGCGGACCAAGGCGGCGGGGGAGTGGGCGGTGCGGGCGGAGGCGCCCGACCATCTGATCGTGCGGACGGCGTGGTTGTACGGGGCGTACGGGGCCTGCTTCCCGAGGACGATGGCGCGCCTGGGTGCGGAGAAGGATCGGTTGGCGGTGGTGGACGACCAGGTGGGTCAGCCGACGTGGACGCGTGACCTGGCCGATCTGATCGTCCGTCTGGTGGAGGCGGGAGCGCCGGCGGGGACGTATCACGGCACGGCGTCGGGGCAGACGTCGTGGTTCGGGTTCACGGGCCGGATCCTGGCGTCGGCGGGGCTGAGCACGCCGTTGGAGCCCACGACGTCGGCTGCGTTCGTGCGTCCCGCTCCTCGGCCGGCCTGGTCGGTGCTCGGTCACGACGCCCTGCGGGCCGTCGGGGTCGAGCCGATCGGCGACTGGGCCGCGCGGTGGGACGCCGCCGCGGCCGACGTTCTCGCCTGAGCCTGCCGGGCTACTCCTCCAGCAGGCCCAGCAGGTAGGTGCCGTACCCGGACTTGGTCAGCTTCTCGGCACGCTCGCGCAGCTCGTCGTCCGTCAGGAACCCGCGACGCCACGCGACCTCCTCGGGCGCGCCCACCTTGAGCCCCTGGCGGCTCTCGATCGTGCGGACGAAGTCGGACGCCTCCAGGAGCGAGTCGAACGTGCCCGTGTCGAGCCAGGCCGTGCCGCGCGGGAGCACCTCCACCCGCAGGTCGCCGCGGTCGAGGTAGGCACGGTTGACGTCGGTGATCTCGTACTCGCCGCGCGCCGACGGCTGCAGGTTCTTGGCGATCTCGACGACGTCGTTGTCGTAGAAGTAAAGGCCCGGCACGGCATAGTTCGACTTCGGCTGCGCCGGCTTCTCCTCGAGGGAGACCGCACGCATGTCGGCGTCGAACTCGACCACGCCGTACGCCGTCGGGTCCGCGACCCGGTAGGCGAAGACGGCGCCACCATCGACGGACGTGAACTTCTGCAGCTGGTCGCCCAGCCCCTGCCCGTAGAAGATGTTGTCGCCCAGCACCAGGGCCGCAGCGTCCGACCCGATGAACTCCTCGCCCAGCACGAATGCCTGCGCCAGCCCGTTCGGCTCCTGCTGCACCGCGTAGGAGATCGAGATCCCGAACTGCGACCCGTCGCCCAGCAGTCGCCGAAACTGCTCGGCATCGTGCGGCGTCGTGATCACCAGCACGTCCCGGATGCCCGCGAGCATCAGCGTCGAGAGCGGGTAGAAGATCATCGGCTTGTCGTAGACCGGCACGAGCTGCTTGCTCACCCCGAGGGTGATCGGGTGCAGCCGGGTGCCGCTGCCACCAGCCAGGATGATTCCGCGCATGCGGTAAGGCTACCGAGTCGTCGGTACCTGGACTTTCGGCACCAGCACGCCCGGCCCGGGGCTCAAGCCGTCGGCCTGGCCCGGCCTAGCTGAGACTGTGCCCACTCCCGGGCGGCGCGCCGCCGCCGTCGGTACGCGGCCGGCTCCCCGAGCGCCTGCCGGATCTCGGCCAGGCCCCGCTCGCGCCGCCGCCACGGCCGGTCGCCGCGGTGCAGCAGCCCCCACACGGGGCGGCCGAGCAGCCGCTGCGCGTCCCACGCGCCCGTCCGGTCGAGGACGTCCTGCGGTACCGGCTGCGGGTCGTCCTGGGTGTAGTCGGCGACGATCCGGTCGTAGCCGTCGGACAGCACGGTGCTCGTCGGGTCGAGGCCGAGCACCACGACGGTCCCGGTGGGGGCGGTGTCCACGGGGAGCACGGTGAGGTCGGGCCGCAGGTCGCGCAGCACGTCCGCGACCCGGAACACGTCGCCCGTCCAGGCGCTGGTGTGACGGTCACGGGCCGCCTCGTCGACGTCGCGCGGCAGCATGTCGTCGAGCACGACGACGCTGGACCACCGGCAGTGCTTCTCCACATTGATGAAGTCGCGCAGGGCGTACTCGAACAGGTGCATGCCGTCGATGAAGGCGAGCTCCACCGGCCCGCCGAGCCACTTCTTCGGGTCGGTCGTGGCGAAGTACTCGTCGCTGGTGGTGCGCGCGAGCCGGACGCGGGCGCCGAGCTCCTTGGTGACCGAGTAGGCCGGGTCGATCGCGACGCTGGGCACCGACGAGAGCTGGAGGCTCGACCCGTTGGCGACTCCGATCTCCAGGTACGTGCGGGGTCGCAGCCGCCGGTGCAGCCCGGTGAGCAGCTCGTGCCTGGTGGTGCGGGTCCGAGGGCGCCGTGCGTGAGGTGACATGCCTCACATCATGACGACGACCTCGGCCCGGGGGAAGGGTGCCCCGCGGCCGCGTCTCAGTCCCGCAGGGCGGCGCGGCGCGCGAGGATCTGGTCGCTCGCGTCCACGAACCGCTGCAGCGAGGCGCCCGGGGTGACGTCCCCGAAGTACCGCTCGACGATCTGCTGGTAGCGGTGGTGGTCGCCACCGTCCGCGACGGCGTCGATCGCGGCGAGCACGTTCCCGGCGTCCTCGGCGCGGAACGTGCGCAGCAGGCCGGCGATGCCCTCCCGGTCCACCTCGGTGGCCGGGTCGGCGGGCTCGGTGAGCAGCAGCGGCTTGCCGGTCGCGAGCCAGTCGAAGGCCACGGCGGAGATGTCGGCGACGCACACGTCGGCGGCCTTGAGGTGCCAGCCGAACGCCGAGTCGGTGTCCACGACGTGCCCGGCCGCGGGGTCGGCGCGGTTCGCCGCCTCGAGCTTGGCCACGACCGCGCGGTGCAGCTCCTTGTACCGAGGGGCGAAGGCGCCCGTCCGCGGGTGCGGCCGGTAGATCACGCGGTGCGTCCCCGTGGCGAGGAGGGCGTCGAGCATCGGGCCGGCGTGCGACGCCAGCGACGAGTAGCGCATCGACGGACGGTCACCCTCCCAGGTGGGTGCGTACAGCACCACCGTCCGGCCGTCGTCGGGCAGGGCCGGCCCCTCGTAGTCGACGTCGACCTGCGGCCGGCCGACGCGCACCAGGCGCGTGTCGCGGTCGTAGTCCACGAGCCGCCGGCCGATGCGCTCGTACGCGGCCTGCCCGGCGATGTACGTGTAGTCGTAGGCCTTGAGCTGGTTCGAGGCCATGTAGTCCTTGTCGGACTCGCCGTGGCTGATGAAGATGTGCGCCGGGTCGCGGAAACGCAGCATGCGGAAGTTCGTCATGTTCTGGTTGACGTAGAACACGATGCCCACCGACTGCCGCGCCATCCAGTCCTCGGTCTCCGCGACGGTCGGCTGGAGCACGACGGGCAGCGGGCACTCCCGGGTGAGCGCGACCGCCGTCAGCACGTCGCGCGTCAGCACGACGACGGGGTGCTTCTCCGCGAGCCGGCGCATGGGCTCGTACCACTGCCGCACCTGGTACAGGTTGACCGGCGGGTCGGCGAAGAAGATCACCACCTCGAACTTCTGGTCCGCGGTGTGGTGCACCGCCTCGTGGCGGCTCCACTCGATCCGTGCCTGCCGCCGGTCGAGCGTCGAGCGCACCAGGCCGGACATCGTCTTGAGATCGCGGAGCAGGGGCACAGGCGGAGACCTTCGTGGAGGGGACGGGCGCAGCCATCCTAACGGCGGAGGTCGACCGCCCCGGAGCCTCCGTTTATCCGTGTAGTCTGATCGGAATAGTGAAGAAAGCCAACCCATGGAGCACCCCTATGCCGACCTTCCCCTCCGTCCGGGCCCGCCTCGACCGAGCGGCCCGGACCAGCCTCGGCCGCCGGGTCCCGGACACGTTCGGCACACGGCGCTCGCGCCACCTGCTGGACGACTACGAGGTGGCGGACCTCATCGAGGTGGACGGCAAGGTGCCGCTCAACTACTTCACGTACCGCCCGAACTTCGGCGACCTGCTCTCGCCGTGGCTCGTAAAGAAGATGACGGGCAAGAAGGTCGTGGTCGCGGACCGCAAGGAGCCGCACTACGTGGTGATCGGCTCGATCATCAACCAGGCGACGGCGCACTCCGTCGTGTGGGGCAGCGGCACGTACGGAACGGAGGGCAAGAACGAGGTGTCGCCCGACGCGCAGTACACCGCGGTCCGCGGTCCGCTGACGCGGGCGAAGCTCGGCGCGTCCAAGGGGTTCGGCATCGACGTGCCGGAGGTCTACGGCGACCCGGCCCTGCTGCTCCCGCTGTACTACATGCCGAAGGTGCCGGTCACGCACGAGTACGGCGTCGTGGTGCGGTGGAGCGAGCGCCGCTGGGCGAAGGCGACGTTCGGGCCCGGCGTGAAGCTGATCGACTTCGCGCGGAGCGACGTCGAGGCCGTGGTGCGGGAGCTGCTCGCGTGCCGGCGGATCGTCACGTCGTCCCTGCACGGGCTCATCGTCGCCGACGCCTACGGCATCCCCAGCGCGTGGCTGGCGTCGGGCTCGCCGCGCGGCGGCGTCTACAAGTTCTACGACTACTTCGCCTCGGTGGAGAAGTTCCGCAACCCGCAGTCCTTCGACCTCACGGGCGGGCCCGTCACCGCGGAGCGGCTCCGCGACTCCCTGTCGTTCGACGGCGACCCGATCGAGTACGACTACCGGCCCCTGCTCGACGCGTCGCCCTTCCTGCGACGCCGGGAGTCCGCCGCGTCCCTGGCGTCCGGGGCGGGCACCGGGCTGCTGGCCGGGGCCGCCCGCCCGTAGCGTCCGGCCCTGACCTGCGACGACGGCGGTCACCGCACGCACGCGGCGTTCCCGTCCTACTGTCACCCCTGACGGCCGCAACGACGCGGCCGTGCCCAACGAAGGGGAGACATGACCATGCGCACCACGAGTCGCGCGCGTCTGGCCGCCGTCGGAGCCGCCGCAGCCCTCCTGATCGCCGGTGCCGGCAACGTCGCCGTCGCCGTCGACACACCGGACGAACCACCGTCCACCCCGGTGCCGGTCGCCACGCCGGACGGGCAGACGTTCTCGTACGTCGTCAACGCCAAGCACGCCAACCCCGGCCAGACCATGCTCGCCGAGCGCGCGGTGCGCGACGCGGGCGGCGTCGTCGTGCAGTCCTGGCCCGAGATCGGTGTGGTCGTCGCGCACGCGGCCCGCGCCGACTTCCGTGCCGACGTCGTGCGGCTCGCGCGCGGCCACGCGGTCGAGTCCGTGGGCTTGACGCGCACGGTCCCCGTCTCGGAGGCGACGCCGTCCGCCGTCGCGGACGTGCCGGGCGCGAAGGGCGGCCCCCGCGAGGCCACGGTGACCAAGGAGCCGGGGGCGGACGTCTCCGACGGCACGGCGGTCACGGCCGCCGACCCGGGCGAGGCCACCCAGTGGGACATGGCGATGATCAAGGCCGACCAGGCGATCGCCGTGAACCCGGGGTCGAAGGACGTGCTGGTGGGCGTGCTCGACTCCGGCATCGACGCCAGCCACCCCGACCTCGCCTCACAGGTCGACGCCGCGGCGTCGGTGAACTGCACGGCGGCCGGCCGCCCTGACACGTCGCCCACGGGCTGGCTGCCCACGACGTCCGACCACGGCACCCACGTGGCCGGCACCATCGCGGCCGCGGACAACGGTGTCGGCGTCGTGGGCGTCGCCCCCGGGGTCCGGCTGGCGTCGGTGAAGGTCGTCAACGACGACGGCTTCATCTACCCCGAGTACGCCGTCTGCGGCTTCGTCTGGGCAGGCCTGCACGGGGTGGACGTCACCAACAACTCGTACTACATCGACCCGTTCGAGTACTGGTGCGACGACCAGCCCGACCAGGCGGCGGTGAAGCAGGCCGTGCGCCGCGCGATCGACTTCTCCACCGACCACGGCGCCGTGCACGCGGCGGCGGCCGGCAACTCGGCCGCCGACCTGGCGACCAACACCCGGGACACGGCCAGCCCCAACGACTCGACGGCCGTGGACCGCACCATCAACTCGGGCTGCGAGGACCTCCCGACGGAGGCGGACGGCGTCGTCACGGTGTCGTCCGTGACGCGCACGGGCGCGTTGAGCTCGTTCTCGAACCGCGGCCTCGGCAAGATCGACGTCGCGGCCCCGGGCAGCTCGATCCTGTCGACGGTGCCCGGCGGCTGGGGCCTCAAGAGCGGCACGTCGATGGCGTCGCCGCACGTGGCGGGCGTGCTCGCGCTCATGAAGTCCGCGCACCCCGGCTGGACGCCCGCGATGCTGGAGCAGGCCGTGCGCGACCAGGCGGACGACCGTCCGTGCGGGACGACGGGCGCCGGTCCGGTGTGCGTCGGCACCCCGGAGGAGAACAGCTTCTTCGGGGACGGCATCGCCGACGCCCTCGACGCGGTGACGCTCGGCTGACTCCGGCGGGCCGCGACGACGCAGGAGCCCCGGCCTCGCGCGAGGCCGGGGCTCCTGTCGTGCGACGGGCGCGGGCTACCGGCCCGCGGCGTACCCCTGCGCGCCGCGGGGATTGGCGGCGGCGCCGACGACGCCGGTGGCGGGGTCGCGCGTGACGGCGCTGAGCCGCCCGAGCGCCCAGTCGCCGGCAAGGGTGAGGACGTGGCCGCGCTCGGCCAGCCCGGCCAGGACGTCGGGGCCCAGCCGGTCCTCGGCGACGGCACCGCCGGGAGTCCAGGTGCGGGGCCAGAACGAGCCCGGCGCGGACGTCGTGTGCAGGGCGGGGGCGTCGATCGCCTCCTGCGGCGTGTAGCCGCCCACCAGCACGCGCAGCAGGAACGCCAGCTGCCACTGGTCCTGCTGGTCGCCGCCCGGGGACCCGCACGCGAGCACGGGCTTGCCGTCGCGCAGCACGAGCGTGGGCGTCAGGGTGGTGCGCGGGCGGCGGCCGGGCTCGAGCCGGGACGGCGACGACTCGTCGAGCCACGTCATCTGCAGGCGGGTGCCGAGGGCGAAGCCGAGGCCGGGCACGGTGGGGGAGGACTGCAGCCAGCCGCCCGACGGCGTCGCGCTGATCATGTTGCCCCAGCGGTCCACGACGTCCAGGTGACAGGTGTCGCCGCGCGTCGCGCCCGTGGCGTCGGTCTCCAGGCCGTCGCCGTCCAGCGGGGCGGCGGGGACGACGGCGGTGGGAACGACGACGGTGGGTTCGCCGATGCCCGCCGCGGCGCCGCCGGTGGGCGCCCCGGGCAGCGCGGCGGCGGGCACGTCGGTGGCGTACTCGGTCCGCAGCGGCGGGAGGGCGGGCGCGGGCCGCCCGGGCACGCGGCCGGGCCGCACGTCGTGGGAGGCGCGCTCGCCGATCAGGGCGCGGCGGGCGGCGGCGTACTCCTGCGACAGCAGCGTGTCGAGCGGCACGTCGTCGTCCCCGTCCGCAGCGTCCCCGTACCAGGCGTCCCGGTCGGCGAGGGCGAGCTTGAGCGCCTCGAGCACCGTGTGCGCGCCGAGCTCGGTGGACGGGTCGAGGCGGTCGTCGTCGAGCCCGTCGAGGATCCGCAGCGCCTCCAGCAGGGCGGGGCCCTGGCCCCACGCGGCGGTCTTGGCCACCGTGTACCCGCGGAAGCCGATGGTCGTCGCGTCCTCGTACGACGCCTCGAACGCGGCGACGTCGGCCGCCGTGAGCACGCCCGCGTGGTCGCGGCCGTCCGCGTGCCGGTGCGGCGTGCGCACGAACTCCTCGACCGCCTCGCCCACCACGTCGCGCCAGGCGGTGCGGGCAGCGTCGACGGCGGCGGCCCGGTCGGCGCCCGAGGACATGGCCTCGGCCTCCGCCGCACCGAGGCGCTCGAGCACGGCGGCGAGCTCGGGGTTGGTCACCAGCTCGCCCGGGTGCGGGGCCCGGCCGCCGGGCAGCCAGCGCTCCGCGGAGGTGGGCCAGTGGTCGCGGAACAGGGCGGACACGCCCTCGACCGTGCGGCAGACCGCCGCGAGCACCGGGTGGCCGTCGCGCGCGTAGCCGAGGGCGGGGGCGAGGGCGTCCGCGACGGTCCACGTGCCGTGGTCGCGCAGGAGCAGCAGCCAGGCCTCGACCGCGCCCGGGACGGCGGCGGCCAGCGCGCCCGACCCGGGCACCAGGTCCAGGCCCTCGACGTCGCGGTAGTGCGCGATCGTCGCGCCCGCCGGCGCCGGGCCCTGCCCGACGAGGACCCGCGGGCGCCCCGGCTCGGACGCCGTCGCGAGGATCGCCGTCATGTCCCCGCCGGGGCCGTTGAGGTGCGGCTCGACGACGTGCAGCACGAACGCGCCCGCCACCGCCGCGTCGAACGCGTTGCCGCCGCGCTCGAGGACGGACTGCGCGCTCGCGCTCGCCAGCCAGTGCGTGGAGGCGACCATCCCGAACGTGCCGCGCAGGTCCGGACGGGTCGGGTGGGGCGGCGGGGGCGTGAACGTCATGCTTCGGCTTCCTCCGTGGTGTGTCCGAGGGCTGCGACGAGGAGCGTGAGCACGGCGCTCACGGCCACGCCCCACGCCAGGTGGGCCTGCAGCAGCAGCGCGCCGACGGCGGCCCCCGCGCAGATGAGGACGATCGCGGCGATGCGCCGCCCCGAGTGCTTGCCGTGGCCGCCCGCGAGCCGGGAGTCGGCGGCCAGACCGGTGATGGTCGAGGTGACGACGACGGTCGTGATGTCCTTGACCGACAGGTGCCGGGCCGTCGCGGCCTGGGTGCCCATCGCGAGGGCCAGCAGCACCGTGACGACGAGCTGCACGGTGCGCGGCAGGTCGGCCTCCGCCACGGCGAGGAGCACCGTGATCGCGGCGAGGACGAGGCCGACCGCCGTGATCAGGCCGGTGGTGCGCGGCGTCCAGCCCACCTGCACGGGGCGCAGCACGACGCCCGCCAGCGCGGCCCCGGCCATGAACGTGCCGAGCGCGAGCAGCGGCCCCGCGACGGGCAGGTCGTCCCCGCCGGCCAGCGCCATCCCGAGGATGACGACGTTGCCCGTCATGTTCCCGGTGAACACCCGGTCCAGGCCGAGGTAGCCGACCGCGTCGGCGATGCCGGTCGAGAACGTCAGGGCGAGCATGAGCACCAGGTGCAGGCGGTCGCGGTCGCCGGTGATCCGGCGCAGGGTGGAGCGGGGCACCCGGCCACCGTACCGACCACCGCCGAGGTAGTTCAGATCTCGCCGAGGTAGTACGAAACTCGCCGAGGTAGTTCCTCTTGAGGAACTACCTCGGCGGGTTCGGAACTACCTCGGCGAGATCTGAACTACCTCGGCGAGGGGAGGGTCACTTCGCGGAGTCGCTGTCCGACGCGCCGCCGGTCACCTGGTCGACGAAGTCCGGGTTCGCCTTCAGCCACGCGTCGACGGCGGCCTCCGGGTCGTCCTTGTACTGCTCGTCGTTGAACATGGTGTTCTCGAGGGAGAACAGCTGGTCGTCGTCGAGCGTGAAGTCCTTCAGCCAGCCGGCCAGCTCCGGGTAGCGGTCCGCGAAGTCGGCGGTGCCGTAGGTGTGGATCTCCTCGGCGTCGCCCATCGCGCCCTCGGGGTCCTCGAGGTCGCGGATCGGGTACTCGTCGTAGGCCCAGTGCGGGCGCCACAGCGTGACGGCGATGTTGTTGCCCTTGTCGACGGCACCCTTGAGCTCGGCGAGCATCGCCGGGGTCGAGGAGATGGTGTAGTCGAGGTCCTCGAGACCGTAGGTCGGGATCGCCTGCTCCTTGGTGACCTTCGTGAGGCCGGCACCGGCCTCGATGCCCACCAGCTTGTTGCCGTAGTCGTCGGCGTACTTCGCGAGGTCGCCGATCGTCTTGGCGGGCGAGTCCTCGTTCACCGCGATGGTGAGCTTGGCGTCGTCGTACCAGGTGCCGAGGTCGGAGATGTCGTCGCCGAACTTCTCCACGTAGCTGGCGTGCGTCAGCGGCAGCCAGGTGTCGAAGAGCACGTCCATGTCGCCGCCGGCGAGGCCGGTGAAGACCACGCCGATGTCGGCGGTCTTCGTGTCGACGTCGTAGCCCTTCTCCTCGAGCACCTTGGCCCAGAGGTTGGAGACGGCGATGCCCTCGTCCCAGCCGGACGGGATGCCGATGGTGATCTCCTTCTCGTCGCCCGAGCCGGTGTTCGAGCCGCCGTCGTCGTCGCCCGACGCGCAGGCGGCGAGGGACACGGCGAGGGCGAGGGTGCCGCCGGCGGCGGCGACGCGACGGGTGTGTCGTCCGAGATTCATGGTTGTCCTTCCGTGAGGTGCCCGTGCGGCGGCGCGGCGGCCGCCGCACGGGCGAGGTGCGGGGAGCGTCAACGCGCGGCCTTGAGGGCCTTCGCGACCGGCGAGCGGTCGGCGAGGGCGGAGGTGACGCGGTCGAGGTAGATGGCGAGGAACACGACCGCGAGGCCGGCCTCGAACCCGAGGGCGATGTCGACGCTGGACAGCGCGCCCACGACGTCGCCGCCGAGGCCGCCGGCGCCGACCATGCCGGAGATGACGACCATCGACAGGGCCAGCATGATCACCTGGTTGACGCCCGCCATGATGGTGGGCATCGCCAGCGGGATCTGGATCTGGCGCAGGATGCGGCGGTCGGTGGAGCCGAACGCGCGGCCGGCCTCCACCACCTCGGAGTCCACCTGGCGGATGCCGAGCTCCGTGAACCGGACGCCCGGGGCGAGCGCGAACACGATCGTCGCGATGATCCCGGGGACGGGGCCCGTGAGGAAGATGACGACGGTCGGGATCAGGTAGACGAAGGCGGGCATCGTCTGCATGAAGTCGAGGATCGGCCGCACCACGCGCGAGACGCGGTCGTTGCGCGCCGACCAGACGCCGAGCGGGATGCCGATCAGCAGCGCCACCACCGAGGCGAGCAGCACGAGCGCCAGGGAGTCCATGGCGTTGCCCCACTGGTCCATCGCGGCGATCAGCACGAAGCCGATGAGCGAGCCCAGCGCGAGCTTCCAGCCGCGGGCCCAGAACGCGATCGCCGCGAGCACGAGGGCGACGACGAAGAACGGCGGCGTGCTGAGCACCCAGTCCAGGCCGTCGTAGATCGACTCGAAGAACGTCTTGATGGCGTCGAAGAGCGGGTCGAACGTGTCGGTGACCCAGTCGATCGCCGTCTCGATCCAGTCGCCGACGGGGATGCGGGGGACGAGGGTGTCGCTGGCAGCGGTGGCGATCATGCCGGGGCTCCTTCCGTCGTCCCGGCAGGTTCGTCGTCGGCCGGCTCCTCCGTCGTCGTCCCCGGGGTCGAGACGTTGCCGTTCTCGACCGCTTCACCGGCCATGGCCTCGAGCAGCGTCACGCGCGGCACGACGCCGACCAGGCGGCCCTCGTCGTCGACCACCGCGAGCGGCACGGCGGACTCCGCCGCCGGGGCGAACAGCTCCGCGATCGGGGTGTCCTGGTGCACCGACGTGACGTCGGTGTCGAGGATGCCGTCCAGCTTCTCCGCGCCCTCCTTGGTGGCGCGCACCGCGTCGTCCGCGCGGACGAGCCCCTTGAGGACACGTCGGCGGTCGACGGCGTACGCGCCCGACACCTCGGCCTCGCGCATCTCGCGTGCCGCCTGCCGGGGTCCGCCGCCGGCGGGGACGGTGAGGCGCGGCCGCTGCATGACGGACGACGCCGTGAGCACGCGCGACCGGTCGACGTCCGCGACGAACTTCTCCACGTAGGAGTTGGCCGGGTCGGACAGGATCTGCTCGGCGGAGCCGATCTGCACGATCCGCCCGTCGCGCATGACGGCGATGCGGTCGCCGAGGTGCATGGCCTCGTTGAGGTCGTGCGTGATGAAGATGATCGTCTTGCCGAGCTTGGCCTGGAGCTCCAGGAGCTGCTCCTGCATCTCCGAGCGGATCAGGGGGTCGAGGGCGCTGAACGCCTCGTCCATGAGCAGCACGTCGGTGTCGGCGGCGAGGGCGCGGGCGAGGCCGACGCGCTGACGCATGCCGCCGGACAGCTGCGAGGGCAGCGAGTCCTCCCAGCCGGACAGGCCGACCATGTCGAGGGCCTGGCGGGCCTTCTCCTGCCGCTCGGCCTTGCCGACGCCCTGGATCTCCAGCGGGTACGCGGCGTTGTCGAGCACCGTGCGGTGCGGCAGCAGCGCGAAGTGCTGGAAGACCATGCTGACGCGGGTGCGGCGCAGCTCGCGCAGGCGCTTGCCGTCCACGGTCGCGAGGTTCGCGTCCCCGAGGAGGACGTCGCCCGCGGACGGGGTCCACAGGCCGTTGAGCATGCGGATGAGCGTCGACTTGCCCGAGCCGGACAGGCCCATGACGACGAAGATCTCGCCGGGGGCCACGTCGAAGGACGCGTCGATCACCGCGGCGGTACCGAGGCTCTTGACCTCGTCGCGAGTGGCTCCCGCCTCCAGGCGGCGCACGGCCTCGCCGGGCTTGGGACCGAAGACCTTGTAGACGCCTCTCACCGACACCGCGGGCGTGACCCCGGGCGTCTCGGCGGGCGTTGTGGTGGTACTGCTGTCTCCCGACATACGGGCAGGGCTCGCCACCTTCCATCACGTTCGGATGTACCCACGGTTCGCCGGGCGATGCGTCGAGCACCGGTCACGGGTTCCCGTGCTTCCGCGGTTCCGGTGGGCACAAGGGCATCAAGCACCCTCCTACGCCGACGGGTGCCGTGGCGAACTGGGAAAGTGCGCCTGATCTGCGCGTTTCTTCCGTGTTGTCCTGGGGTTTTACCGACTTTTGGCTGGTCAGAGCAGTGGAGGGATCGTTACCGGAATGTGATAGAGCGCGTGACTCACCTCACGACTCGTGCCCGGACAGTGTGTCCTGGGCCACCCACGCCCGCCACCGGGGAGGCGAGGTCGATGAAGAGAGCATCAGGATTCGGCAAGATCTGCGTCAACCGAGGCCTCGGCGAGGGGCGGACGGGAAGGCGCGGCCGTCCCGCGGCGGGGGCCGCGGGAGCGGGTGAAATCCGGGCCGAGAGCGGGTGAATTCCGGCCTCGTCGCGGCACCCCGGGCCGGGACGGGTGCCCGCGGCTCCATACTCGGCGCAGCACCGCCCGGCCGAGCTCCCGTCGCACAACGAGCCCGGCCGCGGCGACCGGCACCGACGCCGCCGTGACCCTGTGGTCGTGCCCACCTCGCCGGCCGGGAGACCCGGCCGGCACGAGTCCCCGGAGGACCCGTGGACCCCCGTCCTGTCCCGTCGCGCGCGGCACCGCGCGCGCACGACGGCGCTCGTCGCCGCCCTCTCCCTGGTGGTCGCGCCGCTGGTGGTCGCGCCCGCCGCCGTCGCGGCCACCGACCCCCCGCCCGAGAGCCGGGTCGCCGTCGCGCCGACGGCCGATCCGACGACCGATCCGACGACCGATCCGACACCTGATCCGACGACCGATCCGACGACGCCCTCCGAGGCCGTCGACGTCGTCGCGCCGTCCCCCGAGCAGCTCGCCCTGGAGGGCGCGCTGCGGGTGGGCGAGCAGGTCACGGTCGACCCGCGCGCCGAGCTCTGGACGCCCGCCGACGTCGAGCTCACCTTCACCTACCGCTGGTCCGTGGACGGGGTCGAGCTCGCGGGCGAGACCGGGCCTGCCCTCCTCGTCCCGGCCGGCGCCGTCGGCGGCGTCCTCAGCGTGGCGATCACCGGCACCGCGCCCGAGGGCGCCGTCGACGGTGCCCCCTCGGCGTCCGTCGTGGTGACCGCCGCCGGCACCGTCGCGCCGGGCGCCATCGCGGGCACCGATCCGGTCCTGTCCGGCACCGCGCGCGTCGGGAGCCGCGTCACGGTGCTGCCGGGGGAGTGGCCCGAGGGCACCGCGCTGACCTACCGCTGGAGCGTCGCGCGCGCGACCGGGACGACGGCGGTCGGGACCTCGACGTCCTACACGCCGGTCGCGGCCGACAAGGGAGCGGTGCTCACCGTGGCGGTGACCGGCGAGCGGCCGGGGTACGACCCTGCGACCCGCACCCTCTCGGCGACCGTCGGTGCCGGCGTTCTCACCGCGCCGACTCCCGTGCTCTCCGGCACCGCGCGCGTCGGGTCGAAGGTCACTGCCAAGCCGGGCACGTGGACCTCGGGCACGACGCGCACGTACCGGTGGTACGCCTCGGGGGTCGCGATCCCGGGGGCGACGGCGTCGACGTACACGCCGACGGCGTCGGTCAAGGGCAAGACGCTGCGGGTCCGCGTGACCGGCACGAAGGCCGGCTACACCACGGTGACCCGTGCGAGCGGGTGGAAGACCGTCGCCGCCGGGGTCTTCTCCGCGCCGAGGCCGACGATCCGCGGCACCGTGCGGGTCGGGTCCAAGGTCACCGTGGCGAGGGGCACGTGGAAGCCCGCGGCGAGCACCTACCGCTACCAGTGGCGCGTCAACGGCACGAAGATCAAGGGCGCGACGAAGTCCTCCTACACGCTGCCCGCCAGGTACGCGGGCAAGAAGCTCACCGTCAGCGTCACGGGCAGCCGCTCGGGCTACACGACGAAGACGGTGACCAGCGCGTCGTCCACGGTGCTGCGGGTCTACTCGCGGACGTCGGCGCCGAAGATCTCCGGCAGCGCGCGCGTCGGGTCCACGCTCAAGGTGAGCAGCCGCGGCACGTGGACGCCGAAGCCGTCGTCCTGGCGGTACCAGTGGAAGGCGAACGGCGCCGCCATCAAGGGCGCGACGAGGTCGAGCCTCAAGCTCACGGGCGCGCAGTACGGCAAGCGCATCACCGTGACGATCAAGGGCGTCCGCTCGGGCTACTACCCCTCCGCACGCACCAGCGCCGCGACCGCGCGGGTCACCGTGCCCGCCGCCGTGCTCACGAAGAACGGGACGTACAAGGTCGGGACGCAGATCAAGCCGGGCACGTACGTCGCCCCGGGCTCGCCAAAGGGGTGCCGCGTCCAGCGGCTCGACGGCAACAAGAAGATGGTCTGGGCGGGCCTGACCTACGGCCGGACGATCGTCACGATCCGCAGCACCGACAAGTACTTCTCCACCACCGGCTGCGGCACGTGGCGCCGGTACGCCGCGTACGGGACGGTGCGGACGTCGACGGCGACCGACGGCATGTACAAGGTCGGCACCGGGGGCGGCCAGCTGAAGCCGGGGCTGTACTACACGGCCGGACCGGCCTACTCGGACGACATCTGCTATGTCGCCGCGCTGAAGAGCTTCGCCATGACCAGCTCCGCGGTCGACGAAGCCGCCGAGTTCACCGAGCCGGGCTACTGGAAGGTCCTGCCCGGCGACGTCGGGTTCGAGGCCTACGGCTGCTCCTGGCGGCGCGTCTCGGGCTGACGTCGCACGAGGTGCTCGGGCGGAGTTCACCCTCGCGGTGCGGGTGAACTCCGCCCGAAACGGCCGGCTGGTGACGGGTCGTCGCGGACACTGGCGCTCGGCGTCGTGGCCCCCGGGCGGACCGGGGCGGCGCCGATCGCGACCCGACCCGTGACGACGGTCGGCCTACCCACCTGGAGATGTCGGTGAAACTCACTCAGCCTGTGCGCCGGTTCGGGCGCCTCGTCGCCCTCGCGACGGCGGCGACGCTGCTGGCGGCGCCCCTCGCCGTCGCCCCTGCCGCGAGCGCGGCCCCCCTCACGTCGACGGCTGCCTCGGCCGGCTCCGTCGCAGCGCTGAAGACGGTGGTGTCCACGCGGCCGACGATCTCCGGGAAGGTCCGGGTCGGCAGCAAGCTCACGGCGAAGCCGGGCACGTGGACGAAGGGCACCACGCTCACCTACACGTGGAAGGTGAGCGGCAAGGCGGTCAAGACGGGCAAGACCTTCACGCCGGCGGCCAAGCACGTCGGCAAGAAGGTGACCGTCGCCGTCAGGGGGAAGAAGTCCGGCTACAGGTCCGTCACGCGCACCAGCGCGGCGAAGACGATCGCCAAGGGCGTGTTCAAGACGGTCATGCCGACGATCTCCGGCAGCCGGACGGTGGGCGCGACGCTCACCGCCAAGGCGGGCTCCTGGTCGCCCACCCCGACCAGGTTCACCTACCAGTGGCGCGCCGACGGTGCTGTGATCAGCGGCAAGACCAGCAAGACACTTCGTCTGACGAGCGCTCAGAACGGCAAGCGGATCACGGTCAAGATCACGGGGTCGAGGGCGGGATATGCCACGGTCAGCCGGACCAGTGCGGCCACTGCCAAGGTCGTCGTGCCCCCGCCGGTCCCGGGCAACGGGAGCTACCGCGTCGGCAGCGAGGTGAAGCCGGGGACCTATGTGAGCAAGGGTGGAAGCCTCTGCTACTGGGAGCGCCGAAGCAGCGCCGGTTCGTCCTTCGAGGGGATCATCGCCAACGGGTTCAGCTCGGCCGGCCAGGTCATCGTGACGATCGGCTCGGGGGACATGTACTTCGTCACCGACGGCTGTGGTTCGTGGGTCACCCTGGCCGCCAGCGGGTCGCCGAAGAAGACCTCCGTCTCTGACGGCATCTACGCGGTCGGGCAGCACATGGCGGCGGGAACGTACAAGACCGCGGGCAAGGCCGGCTGCTACTACGCGATCACCAGCGGGTTCAGCGGGGAGTTCGACGAGCTGCTGGACAACGACTTCACCTCGGAGAAGTCGTCCCGGTACGTCGACCTGGTCAGCGGCCAGGGCTTCGAGACCTCCGGGTGCGGCACCTGGACCAAGGTCGGCTGATCGACGGGCTTCGCTGACGCCGGGTCGAGCCCTCGCCCTCCGTCCCTCAGGGGCGGAGGGCGAGGGCGTTCGTCGCGACCGAACGAGGGCGACTGCGGCGAAGATCACCCACGACGCACCGGGTGAAGTCCGACATCTGCCGGTTGTCCTCGGTAAGAGCGCTCACATACTTGACCTGCGACACCGTCGCCCGACGAGCAGCCCGTCACGGGTCCTCGCCGCGGGAGCGCCGGGCCGCGTCTCACGCACCGCCGACCGTCGTCGGCGCTACCCAGGAGAAGCCCGTGAAGCACACCTCGCCCGCGCGCCGGGGCGGCCGCCTCGCCGCGATCGTCGCCGCCGTGACCCTGCTGGCGTCGCCCCTGCTCGTCGCGCCGACCGCGACGGCGGCCACGACCACGCAGGTGACGATCAAGACGATCGGCACCAAGACGGCCCCGTACAAGCGGTCCGTCACGGTGCGCCCGAACGTCACCGCCAAGGGGCACGTCTCCGTGAAGTCGAAGACGCTCACGGTGAAGAAGGCCGGCAAGACGGTCGCGAAGAACAAGAAGTCCGTCGCGCTGAAGGCCGGCACGTACACGGTGACCACGAAGGTCACGTACAAGACCTACCGGCTCACGGCGTCGAAGGCGAAGGTCTGGTCGGCCACGAAGGTGAAGTCGAAGACGCAGAAGCTCGTCGTGAAGCAGGGCAAGAAGCCGTCGCAGACCTCGCCGATCAGCAAGTACAACTGCCCGAGCTGGGCCCCGATCAAGGGCAACCAGTCGGGCATCTACCACGTGCCCGGCGGTCGGTACTACAAGGTGACCACCCCCGAGAAGTGCTTCACCACCGCCTCCGCGGCGCGCAAGGCGGGCTACCGCGCGTCGAAGAACGGCTGACATCCCACCGCTCCGCACGCGGCACGAGGCCGGCTCCCACCCCGGGGGCCGGCCTCGCTGCGTCCGTGACGCGCCGCGGACTACCCTGGGTGCTGGCCCGCGCCGTCGACCAGCGACGACGGGCCACCGCGCAGACGGGAGCCCCCAGCGCGACCGACATGACCCCGAGACGTCCAGGAGGGCGACCATGTCCACGACCGCTGAGGCACCCGGAACCACCGGCTTCGACGAGGTTCCCGGCCGCTACAAGGTGCGCTCGCTCGCGCTCGCGGAGGCGGGGCGGCACCAGATCCGCCTGGCCGAGCACGAGATGCCCGGCCTGATGGCGCTGCGCGCGGAGTACGGCGAGTCGCAGCCGCTGGCCGGCGCGCGCATCGCCGGCTCGCTGCACATGACGGTGCAGACCGCCGTCCTCATCGAGACGCTCGTGGCGCTCGGCGCCGAGGTCCGGTGGGCGAGCTGCAACATCTTCAGCACGCAGGACGAGGCCGCCGCGGCGATCGTCGTCGGCCCGCACGGCACCCCCGCCGACCCGCAGGGCGTGCCCGTCTTCGCCTGGAAGGGCGAGAGCCTCGAGGAGTACTGGGACTGCACCGAGCAGATCCTCGTGTGGCCGGGCGCGGAGAACGGCCAGGGCGGCCCCAACCTCATCCTCGACGACGGCGGCGACGCCACGATGCTCGTGCACCTGGGCCTGCAGTACGAGCGTGCCGGCGTCGTGCCGCCCGACACGCTGCCGGGGGAGCCGGACCACACCCACGAGATGAACGTGGTGCGGGGCGTGCTGCGCCGGGCGCTGGAGTCCGACCCGCTGCGCTGGACCACGGTCGCGCAGGCCATCGGCGGCGTCACCGAGGAGACGACGACGGGCGTGCACCGGCTCTACCACCTCGCGGAGGCGGGGGAGCTGATCTTCCCGGCGATCAACGTCAACGACTCGGTCACGAAGTCGAAGTTCGACAACAAGTACGGCATCCGCCACTCGCTGCCGGACGGCATCAACCGGGCCACGGACATCCTCATCGGCGGCAAGGTCGCGTTCGTCTGCGGCTACGGCGACGTCGGCAAGGGCGCGGCCGAGGCGTTCCGGGGCCAAGGGGCGCGCGTCATCGTGTCCGAGGTGGACCCGATCTGCGCGCTGCAGGCGGCGATGGACGGCTTCCAGGTCGCCCGCCTCGACGACGTGATCGGCGAGGCCGACTTCGTCATCACCACGACGGGCAACAAGGACGTCGTGCGCGTCGAGCACATGCTCGCGCTCAAGGACAAGGCCGTCGTCGGCAACATCGGGCACTTCGACAACGAGATCGACATGGCCGGGCTCGCCGCCGTGCCGGGCGTCGTCAAGACCGAGATCAAGCCGCAGGTGCACGAGTGGACGCTGCCTGCGGCCGACGGGCGCCCCGAGCGGTCGATCATCGTGCTGTCCGAGGGCCGCCTGCTCAACCTGGGCAACGCGACCGGCCACCCGTCGTTCGTCATGTCGAACTCGTTCGCCAACCAGGTGATCGGCCAGATCGAGCTGTTCGCCGACATGGCGCGCCCGGTCGACGAGCGCCAGTACGAGCGCCAGGTCTACCGCCTGCCCAAGGTGCTCGACGAGAAGGTGGCGCGCCTGCACCTCGACGCCCTCGGCGTCCGGCTCACCGAGCTGAGCAAGGAGCAGGCCGAGTACATCGGCGTGCCGGTCGAGGGCCCGTACAAGCCGGAGCACTACCGCTACTGACGTCCGACCCCTGCCGAGACACTGACCGTCTCGGCAGGGGGGACAACCCCCGGCGCGACGGCGGCGGGCCGGATATCGGCTCGGCGCCGCGGGCGGCAGGCTGGGAGCATGACCAGCATGACGTCCACCGACGGCACCGCCGCCACCCCGCAGACGACGGCGGCCGCGCCGGTGTCGCACGGCGAGGACGACGGCGCGCCGCCGTTCCTCCTCGCCCCGTTCGACGGCCGCACCTGGCGCGCCTACGGCTTCCTGTGGCTGTCGCTGCTGCTGGCGCCGTTCGCGTTCACCTATGCGATCTTCACCGTCTCCTTCATGGCGGGCGTCGCGGTCACCGTCGTGGGCCTTTTCGTGGCGGGCGGCGTGCTGGTCGGGGCACGGGGCTGGGGCTCGATGTACCGCCGGATGGCGGTGCGCTACCTCGGCGTCGAGATCGCCGACCCGGCGCCGCGCACGCCCCGCAAGGGCTTCTGGCGCCGCCTGGGCGGGATGCTGGGCGACTCGACGGCGTGGCGGTCGCTGCTGTACATGGTCGTCACCTTCCCGCTGGCGATCGCGTCGTTCGTCGTGAGCACGGTGTTCCTCGTCGTGGCGCTCGGCGGCATCACGCACTGGTTCTGGTCGCGCTGGCTGCCGATGCAGCAGGCGAGCGACGGCTCGTGGCACCGGGGCGCGTCGTTCGGCTCCGACTGGTTCGTGGACACCCCGGCGCGCCAGCTCCTGCTCGTCGCCGTCGGCGTGATCCTGCTGTACCTGTGGCCACAGGTGCAGGCCCTGTTCGCGGGGCTGTTCCGGCTCCTGACCGTGGGGCTGCTCAGCCCCACCAAGGCGAGCCTGCGCGTGGCGTACGCCGAGCGGGCCCGCGCCGTCACGGTGGAGGACGCCGACGCCCGCCTGCGCCGCATCGAGCGCGACCTGCACGACGGCACCCAGGCGCACCTCGTGGCCGTGGCCATGCAGATCGGCGAGGCGCGCGAGCTGCTGCGCGACGGCGCCGACGGCGTCGACACGGCCGAGCTCGCCGCCGTCCTGGAGACGGCGCACTCCAGCACCAAGGACACGCTCGCGGAGCTGCGCGAGCTGGCCCGCGGCATCCGGCCGCCCGCGCTGGACGCCGGCCTCGCCGTCGCGTTGGAGACCCTGGCGGCGCGCGCCGCCCTGCCGGTCCGGGTGCACGCCGTCGGCCTCGACTCCGCCGACCTGCCGCCCAGCGTCACCGCGATCTCCTACTTCGCGGTCGCCGAGCTCGTCGCCAACGCGACCAAGCACGCCCGCGCGACGGGGGTCGACGTCGTCGCCGGCGTGGAGCCCGTGGCCGACACCTCGACCGGCGCGGCCGTGCGTGCCCTCGTCCTGCGCGTGCACGACGACGGCGTGGGCGGGGCGGGCGTGCGCGCCCCCGACCCGTCGGGCCGCGGCAGCGGGCTGGCCGGCCTGACCGACCGGCTCTCCGGCGTCGACGGCACGCTCGGGGTGGTCAGCCCGGCCGGAGGGCCTACGGTGATCACCGTGACCATCCCGCTGCCCGCCCCCGGCACCGCCCGATGACGCCGGACGCCCCCGCAGGGTCGCCCGGCCTGCGCGTCGTCGTCGCCGAGGACTCCGCGATCCTGCGCGACGGACTCGTCGCGCTCCTGTCCCGACGCGGGTTCGACGTCGTCGCCGCGGTGCCGGACGGCGACGCCCTGGTGCGCGAGGTCACGACGCTGGCCGCCGCCGGCGCCCTGCCCGACGTGCTCGTCGCCGACATCCGCATGCCCCCGTCCCACACGGACGAGGGGCTGCGCGCCGCCGAGGCGCTGCGGGCCGCCCACCCGGGGCTGCCCGTGCTGGTGTTCTCGCAGTGGGTCGAGACGCGGTACGCGTCGCGCCTGCTCGAGGGCGACCCGCGCGGCGTCGGCTACCTCCTCAAGGACCGCGTGGCCGACGTCGGCGACTTCGTCGCGGCGCTCGGGCGCGTGGCCGCGGGGGAGACGGTGCTCGACCCGGAGGTGGTGCGCCAGCTCATGGGCGCGCACCGCTCCGTCGAGGACGGGGTGGCCCGCCTGACACCGCGCGAGAAGGAGGTGCTCGAGCTGATGGCGCAGGGCCGCTCCAACGGCGCGATCGCCGAGTCGCTGTACCTGTCCTACGGCGCCGTGGAGAAGAACGTCGCGGCGATCTTCACCAAGCTCGACCTCCCGCAGGACTCCGCCGACCACCGGCGCGTGCTCGCCGTCCTGCGCTACCTGGGCGTCGACGCCTGATCCGTGGCCCTGACAGGTCGGCCGGGGGACGTCCCCCCGAACGGCCCGGGGGAGGAGCCGGACGGGGCGGGGGCCAGGCCCATGTCCGACGACGCCGCAGGTCACGAGGCTGAGAGTGTCCCTCTCACCGAGCCTCAGGAGCCATCGTGGCCGTCCTCGACGCCCCCGCACCGCCCGCCCCGTCCGCGCCGCCGCCGGTCGTCCGGAGCCGGCCCGACGCCGCCGCGGCCCCCGCCGTCCCCACGGCGCCGCGCCGCCCGCGCGACCCGTTCGTCGACGTCGTCCGGGCGGTCGGCACCGTCGGCGTCGTGCTGCTGCACTGGCTGATGGCGGAGGCCGCGTGGGACGGCAGCACGCTGCACGTCGGCAACGCCCTCGGGCACGGCGCCGGCTGGCTCGTGACCTGGCTGCAGCCGCTGGCCCTGCTGTTCTTCGCCGCCGGCGCGTCGGCGGGCTACCAGCGCGGCGGCACGGCCGTCGCCGGCCGCGGCTGGGGCGGCGTGGTCCTGGCCCGGCTGCGGGGCGTCGCCCGCCCGGTGGGCGCGTTCGCCGCGGCCTGGGCGCTCGCGATCGCCGCGCTCCTCGCCCTGGGCGTGCCCGACGACGCCGTGTGGCGGATGGCGCGGATGGCGCCGCAGCTGCTGTGGTTCCTCGGCGTGTGGGTGGTGCTCATGGCGATCACTCCGCTGCTGCGGGCCGCGTGGGAGCGCTGGCGGTGGGGCGCCCTCGCCGCGGCGGTGGCGCTGCCGCTCGCCCTCGACGCCCTGCGCTTCGGTCTCCCGAACGACGTCACCGCCGGCCTCGCCTGGGCCAACGTGCTCCTCGCGTGGGCGGCCCCCTACCTCGCCGGCATCGCGTACGCCGCCGAACGGAGCGCCCCGCGCCGCCCGGCCGAGCCCCTCGGCTCCCGTACCGCACGCCGGCTGCTCGCCGCGGGGGTCGTCGCCGCCGTCGCCGCCATGGCCGTGCTGGTCGCCGTCGGGCCCTACCCGCCCAGCATGATCGGGATGCCCGGCGACGAGATCTCCAACCTCGGCCCGCCCACCGCGCCCGTCGTGGCGCACGCCGTCGCCCAGGTCTGCCTCGTCCTGCTGTTCCGTGCGGCACTGGTGCGCCGGGCGGGCACGGCCGCAGGACAGCGGGTCGTCGGGGCGCTGGCCCGCCGGTCGATGACGGTCTACCTGTGGCACCTCACGGCGATGTTCGCCGTGGTGGGCGTGGCGCTCCTCGGCCTCGGGCAGCAGCTGCCCGCCGCGTGGGGCGCGGACTGGTGGGCGTCCCGGCCGGTCTGGTTCGCCGCGTTCCTGCTGGTGCTGCTGGGCCTGGTGCGCGTCTTCGGGCGGTTCGAGGACCGCCCCCGCCCCCGCGGCGCCTGACCCGGGTGGTGTTGTGGGCGGGCTTTTGGCCCTGTTTCGCACGGCGAACAGGGCCAAAAGTCCGCCCACAACATTCAGCGGGGCGGGTCGGGGACGGCGTAGGGCAGGCGGTGCAGCGTGGCGGCGCGGGCCTCGGCCCGCTCCTGCTCCGCCCGCCCGCGCTCCAGCTCGCGGTCGCGGCGCTCGTGCAGGACGGCGTGCAGGAACGCCTCGGCCGGCGTGCCGGGCGGCGGCCCCGGGGCGACCAGCGGCTCGATGCGGCCCGCGAGGTCGTCGGCCAGGCCCGCGCGGGACACGGGGGCGAGTCGCGGCGCCCGGTCGAGGAACTGCCGGGCCGAGAGGGCCAGGCCGTCCGGCAGCCGCCGGATGTCCGCCGTGCGGGCCCAGGCGGCGAGCTCCGGGGGCATCGCGAGCGGCATCGACCAGCCGCGCCCGCCCCGCACCCGGATGACGTACGTCCCCGCCAGCAGGTCGCCCAGGCGCTTGCCGCGGGAGTTCGACAGCGACGCGATCAGGGCCACGCTGCCGAACGTCAGCCACAGCTCGCCCACTCCCACCAGCGCCCGCACGAAGGCGTGCCGGAAGCGGACCGGGCCGCCGTCGTCGCGCACCACCCGCAGCCCCGCCGCCAGCTTGCCCAGGGAGCGGCCGCGGCTGAGCGTCTCGACCGTGACCGGCAGGACGACCATCACCAGCACCGCGGCGAGGACGCCGAGCACCGCGGCCCACTGCTCGTCGACCTGGACGTCCTGCAGCGCGACCACGACCAGCAGCGCGATCCCCACGACGACGATCGCCGCCAGGTCGAGCAGCGCCGCGAGCGCGCGGCTGACGAAGGAGGCGGGGCGCGCGTCGAGCACCACGCCCTCGCCGATGACGATCCCGTCGTGCATGTGCATCCCCCGCTCGTGCGACCTGTCCCGTGTGGAAGGGTATCGACCGTGGACCTCGACGCCTTCACCGCCGTGCACAGCCCCCAGTGGGAGCGGCTGCGGCAGCTCACCCGCAAGCGGCGGCTCGACGGCGCGGAGGCGGACGAGCTGGTGCGGCTCTACCAGGCGGTGGCCACGCACCTGTCCACCGTGCGGTCCGCGGCCCCCGACCCGGTGCTCGTCACCCGGCTGTCCGACCTGCTCAGCCGCGCCCGCGTGCGCATCGCGGGCGCCCACGAGCCGGCGTGGTCCGACGTCGTGCGGTTCGTCGCGGTGACCGTCCCGGCCGCGCTGTACCGGGTGCGCTGGTGGACGCTCGGCGTCGTCGTGGTGTGCCTGGCCCTCGCGGTGCTGGCCGGATACCGGGTGGCGACCGACCCGGGCGCGCTCGCCGCGATGGGCACGCCCGCCGAGCGGGAGGCGTACGTGAACGACGCCTTCGCGTCCTACTACGACCCGGGCGCGTCGTTCGCGGCGATGGTGTGGACGAACAACGCGTGGATCGCGGCGCAGTGCGTGGGCCTGGGCATCACGGGCGTGTGGCCCGCCCTCGTGCTGGTGCAGAACGCCGTGGGGGTGGGCGCCACGGGCGGCATGATGGCGGCCTACGGCGAGCTCGACCTGTTCCTCCAGCTCATCGCCCCGCACGGGCTGCTCGAGCTCACCGCCGTGTTCGTCGCGGGCGCGGCCGGGCTCAAGCTGTTCTGGACGGCAGTGTCCCCGGGGCCCCGCCCCCGCACCGTGGCGCTCGCGCAGGAGGGGCGTGCCCTGGTGACGGTGGCGATCGGCCTCGCCGGGGCGCTCGCGGTCTCGGGCCTGATCGAGGGGTACGTCACCGGCTCCGCGCTGCCGTGGTGGCTCAAGATCGTCATCGGCACGATCGCGCTCGCGGGGTTCTGGGTCTACGTCGTCGTGCTGGGCCGTCGCGCGACGGCGGCCGGCCTCACGGGCGACCTCGACGCCGACCGTGCCGGCGAGGTCGTGCCCACCGTCGGCTGACGGCCCCCGGGTCGGCCCGGCCACCCCGGGTCGACCGGGTGGATTCTGGCCCCGGGCCTGTTCCACGCGGGGCGGCGTCGCCTAGCCTGGATGGCTTCCAGGAACCCTGGTCGGGCCCGGCCGTGCCTCCCGTGCGTCGGCGCCCGTCGGCCCGAGGAGGCCGCCATGACCAAGAAGCCGCTCGCCCCCACCTCGCTCGCCCTCACCGCGGTCGCCCTCGCCGGCGTGCTCGCCCTGGCCGGCTGCGACGGCGGCCCGCCGACGGAGACCCCCGCGGCGAGCACGTCCGCGCAGGAGGGGCAGCCCGAGGAGGCGGCCGAGGAGTCGCCGTCCGCGCAGGAGGCCCCGCCGTACTCCGAGATCGCCGACGACGTGAAGGCCAACGTCGCCGCCCTGACGTCGCTGACGCTGCACGGCACGTTCACGGACGGCGGCGAGACGATGACCGTGGACGGGTCCGGCGCGGTCACCGACAAGGGTGACTACACGCTCTCGCTCTCGGGGAAGGCCGACGGCGAGCCCGTGGACGCCACCGTCCTGCGGGTCGACGGCTCCACCTATCTCAAGGCGTCCGCGCAGTTCTTCAAGGCCAACTTCGGCGACTCGGACGGCGCGATGGCCGAGGCGCTCGGGGACAGGTACCTGCTGCTGCCGAAGGAGGCCGGCGCGGACGACATGTCGCTCGAGACCATCATGGACGCCTTCACCGAGGACTTCCCGACCGGCGACGACGCGTCCGGCGTCGCCGAGACGGGCGAGCTCGTCGAGGTCGACGGCCAGCAGGTCTACGAGTACACCGCCGCGGACGGCGCGACGATCGACGTCACGTCCGACGGGTCGAACCAGCTGGTGCGCGTGAGCAGCCCGCAGGACGGCGAGGTGGTGCTCTCCGACCTGGACGCGGCGCCCGACGTCCAGGCGCCGGCCCCCGACGACGTGATGGACCTCAGCGAGATGACGGGCGAGTGACCTCGGGGCGGCGGGGGAGAGCCGGCGGCAGGGTCACAGGCGGCCCGCGGCCTTGAGCGCCAGGTAGGTGTCCGCGAGCCGCGGCGCCAGGTCGTCGGGGAGCGCCTCGACCACCTCGGCGCCGTGCTGGCGCAGCACGGCCGAGACGGCAGCCCGCTCCAGGTCCGCGCGGGCGGCCGCGGCCGCGTCGTACACGGCGGCGGACGACGAGCGGTCCGCACGCAGGCGGGCGGCGTCCGCGTCCGCGACGGCGGCGACGACCACCTGGTGCGTGCCGGACAGCCGGTGCACCACGGGCAGCAGCCCCGTCTCGACGGCGGCCGGGTCGAGCGCCGTCAGCAGCACGACCAGCGACCGCTGCGACACCCGCTGGCGCACCTGGCCGACCAGGCCGGGCCAGTCCGTCTCCAGCAGCGCCGGCTCGACGACCGCCAGCGACTCGGCGAGCGCGGGCAGCAGCCGCGGGCCGGACGCCCCGGCCACGCGGGCGCGCAGTGTGCGGTCGTAGGCCAGCACCTGGACGCGGTCGCCCGCGCGGTCGGCGAGCGCGCCGAGCAGCAGCGCCGCCTCGATGCTCGCCTCGAGCCGGGTGCCGCCGAGCGTGGTGGCCGGCTCGTCGCCTTCCTCGGCCCCGGGGGCCGACGGGACGTGCGTGCCCGGCGCGGACCCGATGCGGGCGGCGGAGGTGCGACCGGTGTCGAGCACGATCACCACGCGCCGGTCGCGCTCGGGGCGCCAGGTGCGCACGACGACGTCGCCGCGGCGGGCGGTGGCCCGCCAGTCGATCGAGCGGACGTCGTCGCCCACCACGTACTCGCGCAGCGAGTCGAACTCCGTGCCCTCGCCACGCACCTGCACCGCCGCCCGGCCGTCCATCTCCCGCAGCCGCGCCAGGCGCGACGGCAGGTGGCGGCGGCTCGCGAACTCGGGCAGCACCCGCAGCCGGCCGGGCACCGGGATCGACGCCTGGCGCGCGGCGACCCGCAGCGGCCCGTACGACCGGATCGTCACCGGGCCCGCCGCGCGGTCGCCGCGCCGGGTGGGGAGCAGGGGGGTGCGCACCCGCGCGGACTCGCCGGCGGGCAGGTCGACGGCGTGCCGGGCCGAGCGGGCCACGACCGGCTCGCCCGCGGCGGCGCCCTCGGTGCGCACGGCGGCGTCGACCACGAGCGACGGCGGCCACGCGTCGCGGACCAGGGCCCGCAGGCGGCGCCGGGTCGTGTTGGTGAGGACCAGCTCGGAGCGGGTGGTCGCCCCGAGCCGCACCGCGCGCGGCGCCCGGCGCTGGATCGCGACCGCGCGTGGCGAGGCGGCGAGCGCGACGTCGACCGTGCAGACCGCGGCCACCACCAGCGCCCACACCACCACCGTCCCGGCGACGGGGAACAGGGCCACCGGGACCACGCCGAGCGCCGCCAGGACGACGGCACGCCACGTCAGCGCCATCGGCCCTCCCGCCGCGGATCGAGCGTGCTGAGCTGCTCCACGCACCCGACGTCTGAGGAGCAGCTCAGCACGCTCGATGCCGGGGTGCAGAGCGTCATCGGGGGACGGGCACGGTCGCGAGCACGCTGGTCAGCACGCTCTCGGCGGTGACCCCCTCGAGCTCCGCCTCGGGCCGGAGCTGGACGCGGTGCCGCAGCGTCGGGTGCGCGAGCGCCTTCACGTCGTCGGGCGTGACGTACGAGCGGCCGGAGAGCCAGGCCCAGGCGCGCGACGTCGCGAGCAGCGCCGTGGCGCCGCGGGGCGACACACCGAGCGACAGCGAGGGGGAGCGGCGGGTGGCGCGGCACAGGTCGACGGCGTAGCCGAGGACCTCGGGCGCCACCTGGACCTGGCGCACCTCGGCGCGCGCGGCGGCGAGCTGCTCCGGCCCGGCCACGGCCCGGACTCCCGCGGCGTGCAGGTCGCGCGGGTCGAAGCCGGCCGCGTGCCGGGCGAGGACCTCGATCTCCTGCTCGCGTGCCGGGACGGGCAGCACGACCTTGAGCAGGAAGCGGTCGAGCTGCGCCTCGGGCAGCGGGTACGTGCCCTCGTGCTCCACGGGGTTCTGCGTCGCGATGACGACGAACGGGTTCGGCAGGGGGCGCGGCGTGCCGTCCACGGACACCTGGCGCTCCTCCATCGCCTCGAGCAGCGACGCCTGCGTCTTCGGGGGCGTGCGGTTGATCTCGTCCGCGAGCAGCAGGTTGGTGAACACCGGCCCCTCGCGGAAGGAGAACTCGGCGGTGCGGGTGTCGTAGACCAGCGACCCGGTGACGTCGCCCGGCATGAGGTCGGGCGTGAACTGGACGCGCTTGGTGGACAGGTCCAGCGACGCGCCGAGCGCGCGCACCAGCAGCGTCTTCGCGACGCCGGGCACGCCCTCGAGCAGCACGTGGCCGGAGCAGAGCAGCGCGATGAGCAGGCTCGTCACCGCGGAGTCCTGCCCCACGACGGCCTTGCCGACCTCGGTGCGCACGCCGGCGAGCGCCGCGCGCAGCTCGACGGACGGCGCCGCGGGGGGCACGGCGGGCGCGGGGGTGTCGGCCGGGGCGTCGGCCTCGGCCGGGGCAGGGGTCTCGACCTGCCCGGGGGTCTCGGCCGGCGCGGGCGGGTCGACGGGGGCGGACGCCGCGGTCTGCGGGACCGGGGCCGCCTGCGGGTTCTCGTCGGGGGTCGTCACGATCGGTGGACCTCGCTCTCCAGGATGTCGAGCCGGCGCGCGAGCTCGGCCAGCGCGTCGTCGTCGGGGGGTGGTGGGCCGTACAGCAGGTCGGCCACGTCGCGCGTGGGGCGGCCGGTGGCGCGGGAGACGGCCTCGATGAGGGTCGTCGGGTCGGCGGAGCGGGGGACGCCGAGGCGGCGCGCGACCACGTCGGCGCTCGCGGCGCGCAGCCCCGCGGCGGCGTGCCCGCGGGACCGGGCGCGCCGGTACAGGCGTCCGCGACCGCGGGTGGTCTCGGTGGCCCGCACGACGACGGGCAGCTCCTCGGCGACCAGCGGGCCGAGGCGCCGCGCCCGCCACACGGCGGCGACGGCCACCACGAGCAGCGCCCACAGGCCGACGACCCCCGCCCAGTCCGGCAGCACGGCCGTGCCCGGGTCGGACGTCTCGCCGGCGGCGCTGGTGTCCAGCGGGTCGGGGACCAGCCACACGAGCATCGGGTGCTCCCCGAGCAGGCCCAGCGCGAGGGCCGCGTTCCCGTCGTCCAGGACGGTGTCGTTGCGGACGAACGACGCGTCGTCGACGGCGGTCACGGTGCGCGTGCCGCCCGTGGCCGGCAGCTCCACGCGGGCGAGCGCCGCCTGGTCGTCGACCACCCAGCAGAGGGTGACGTCGCGCGCCGCGTCCGGGTTCGCCTCCAGCCCTGCGCCGAGCTGCAGGGTCCCGGCGCGCCGGGCCGCCGGCAGGTCGCAGCCGGGGGCGAGCGGTCCGCCGGGGGTGGTCGACGGGTGCACGCGGCCCACGTCGCCGTCGGTCGCAGCGCCCACCAGCAGGTCGTCGGCGCCGATCAGCACGAGGTCGGCCTCCACGCCGGCGAGGGCGTCCGCCTGCTCGGGCAGCAGCAGGGAGGACGGCGTCACGAGGAGCGTGGTGCCCGGGCCCGCCGCCGCGACGGCGTCGGCGACGCGGGTCACGTGCTCGACGTCGACGCCCTGGCGGCCGAGCACCTGCGCGACGGCGCGGGCCCCGTCCGGGTCGGCGTTGTCGGGGGCGTACGGCGTGCTCGACGTGACCGGGCGCGTGACGGCGAGCACCGCGACCACGAGGACGAGGACCCCGAGCACCAGCAGCGTCCAGCGCGCGCGCCGCCACCGGCGCGCGGCGCGGCCGCCGGCGGTGGTGCCGTCCCCGGTGACGACGGAGGACGTCACCGCGTCCGGGGCGGCGGCGCCCGTGCCGCGGTCCGTGTCGAGCGTCATGGGAACGACACCTCGCTCGGGGACGGCGCGACGGGCTCCGGCCGGAGCGCGCGCACGCGCACGTCGAGGTCGCGCAGGCGCTGGTCGTCCTCGGCCCGGGCCGGGAGGGTGCCGTAGCAGACGTCGTCGAACAGGCCGGCGGCGCCGTGCAGCTCGTCGGCCACGGAGGGCAGGCGGGAGCCGGCGTCGTGCGCGGCCTCCTGGGCGGTGCCCCCCGGGCGCTCGTCGATGACCACCCGCTCCTCCAGGGACCGCACGAGAGCGCGGAAGCGCTCGAGCACGGCCGTCGACCAGTCGCCGCGCGCGGCCGCTGCGTCCGCGGCCGCGCGCAGCTCGTCGGCGGTCCGGGTGTCGTCGCCGAGCACCACCGCGGAGCGCTGCCGCCGTCGCGTGAGGCGCACCGGTCCGGCCACCCACCACGCGATCGCGGCGACGAGGACCACGGCGACGACCACGACGAACGCGACCGGGAAGCTGCCGCCGCCGATCGTCAGCCCGTCGAAGAGGTCGGTGAACCAGCGCAGCAGGCGCTCGAGGAGGGACGGCGCGGTGGAGTACTCGGAGCGGGACAGCTCCTCGAGCAGCCAGCGGTGCGCCGTCTCGCGGTCGGGGTCCACGGGCACGCCGGCGGGCAGGGCCGCCGGCACGACGGCACGGAGCACCGCCGACGCGCCGGTCACGCGATCGTGCCGGGAGGCGGGCCCGCCGTGCCGCCCGCAGCGCCGCCCGCCATGCCGCCCGGCTGGCCGCCCTCGGGAGCCTGCGCCGCGGCGGCGAGCTGGACGTCGAGGCCCTCGCGGCGCATCCGCACGTCGATGTAGAGGAGCGCGACGACGGACGCCGTGAAGATGGTGGTGATGGCCGTGCTGACGATGATCGACAGCACGCTGGCCACGATTGTCGACACGCCCATCACCTCCGAGCTCTCGCTCGCGCCCCCGATGGCGGTGGTGATGAGGGTGATGGGGTACGTGATGAGGTTCGCGGCGAAGCCGATGATGATCGACGCGAGCAGGTAGATGCCGAACAGCCGCCAGAACGACCCGCGGGTCAGCCGCCACGCGCGGGCGATCGTGGCGCCCAGCCCGCGACCCTCGAGGGCGAGCGCGGGGGCCACGAGCCCCACCCGCACCCCGAGCCACACGACCGCCGCGAAGAGCGCCACCACCAGCAGGAGGACGACGACCACGGTGCCGCCCACGGACGAGTCGCCGAGCGTCGCGATCACGACGGCGAGCACGACGGACCAGACGGCGACCAGCACGAGCGAACCGAGCGTCCGCAGCAGCGCCCACCCGATCAGCCGCCCGACGCGTCCGCGCAGGCGCTCCCAGACCTGCCCGAGCGTCTGCTTGCGACCGATGACCGACTGGCTCACGGACGTCGTGAGGATGCCCTCGACCACGGGCTGCGCGATGAGGATCGTCAGGCCGGTGCCGAGGCTCGTGGCGATGACCTGCGCGTAGACGGTGTCGAACCCGAGCTCGGCGAGGTCCGGGTCGGACGCCGCCACGGAGCCGAAGGCGGACGACAGGGCGGGCACGAGGAGCTGCGCCACCAGCACGCCGAGGACGGTGGCGACCAGCAGCACGAGCGTCGCCGCGCCCAGCATCACCTTCGGGTTGTGCCGGATCGCGGTGAAGGCGCCGTCGTAGATCTCGCCGAGGGACAGCGGCCGCAGCGGCACGATGCCGGGCTTCGCCGCCGTCGGCCCGTACGGCCCGTACGGGCCCGGGGCGCCGGCCGGTCGCTGCCCGTACTGCTGCCCGTACTGGCCCTGCCCGTACTGCGGCTGGCCCTGCCCGTACTGCGGCGCGCCGCCGGGTGCGCGCTGCCCGTACCGCGGGGGCTCGGGGGCCTCGCCCCAGCCGGACGGCGGCGGGGGCTGGTCGGGCGTGGTCATCGCGGCCTCCCGGGCTGCAGGGCGGTCGGTCGTCGGCGCGCGGCGTCGACGGACTCTCGGCAGGTGTGACCGGCGTGACGCCGGTCGCACCGACCCTAGTACGCGGCGCGGCGTGGCTCACGCGGCTCTCCACAGGACGACCCGCCGGGCCTGGCAGAATGACCCCATGAAGTCCCGTGTCCTGGTGGTCGACGACGACACTGCGCTGTCCGAGATGATCGGCATCGTCCTGCGTTCCGAAGGTTTCGAGCCGACGTTCTGCGCCGACGGCGACGGCGCGCTCGTCGCCTTCCGGGACGAGCAACCCGACCTCGTCCTGCTCGACCTCATGCTGCCCGGCAAGGACGGCATCGAGGTCGCGCGCGAGATCCGCGCCGAGTCCGGCGTGCCGATCATCATGCTCACCGCGAAGACGGACACGGTCGACATCGTGCTCGGGCTGGAGTCCGGCGCCGACGACTACATGACGAAGCCGTTCAAGCCCAAGGAGCTCGTCGCGCGCATCCGGGCACGCCTGCGCCGCACCGACGAGCCCGGCCCCGAGCGCCTGCGCGTCGGTGACGTCGAGATCGACGTCACCGGGCACAACGTGGTCCGGGACGGCGAGCGCATCAGCCTCACCCCGCTCGAGTTCGACCTGCTCGTGGCCCTCGCCCGCAAGCCCTGGCAGGTCTTCACGCGCGAGGTGCTGCTCGAGAAGGTCTGGGGCTACCGGCACAGCGCCGACACGCGCCTGGTCAACGTGCACGTGCAGCGGCTGCGGTCCAAGGTCGAGCGCGATCCCGAGAACCCGACGGTCGTGCTGACCGTGCGGGGTGTGGGCTACAAGGCCGGTGCACCGCGCTGAGCCCGCCGCGCGCCGCGTCCGCCGGACGTGGCGGCGGTGGCGCGCATGGACCGTCTCGCGGACGCGGTACGTCGTCCGGCGGTGGCGGTCGTCCCTGCAGCTGCGGGTCGTGACGTCGGGGCTCGCCCTCGGCGTCGTCGCGGTGGCGCTGCTCGGCCTCTACCTGTCGGTGTCCATCCGTGACGGCCTGTTCGAGCAGCGGGTGGACCGCATCGAGCGCGAGAACGCGTCGATGACCGAGCAGGTCCGCACGACGTTCTCGAACTCGCCCGCGACGTCCCCGTCCGACCTCCAGCTCCTGCTGTCGCAGATGGTCAAGACGCTCGACGCGAGCGCGTCCAGCGCGCAGGACTTCCTGCTCCTCAACGCGCCCGACCAGCCCGCGCGCCTGGCCGACATCGGGACGCAGACCGGGCTGACGTCCATCATCGGCGACGACCTGCGCGCGGCCACGCTCGCCACGGACGGCCAGGTGCTGCAGTCGGTGCAGATCCCCGCGGAGTACACGGACTCCGAGGCGCCCGAGCCCGGGGTCGTGGTCGGGTCCACCGTCGAGGTGCCGTCCATCGGGACGTACGAGCTGTACGCCATCTACTCGCTCCAGGCCGAGCAGCAGACCCTGTCGTTCGTGCAGCGCACCCTGGGGATCGGCGCGCTGGCCATCCTCGTGCTGCTCGGCGCGCTCACGTGGGTCGTGACGCGGCAGACCGTGGCGCCGGTGCGGCGCGCGGCCACGGTCGCGTCCCGCCTGGCCGACGGGCACCTCGACGAGCGCCTGCCCGACGCCAAGGGGCAGGACGAGATGGCGACCCTCACCCGCACGTTCAACGAGATGGCCGCCAACCTGGAGGACCAGATCGCGCGGATGGAGGAGCTGTCCGCCGCCCAGCGGCGCTTCGTCTCCGACGTCTCGCACGAGCTGCGCACGCCGCTGACGACGATCCGGATGGCGGGCGAGGTCATCCATGCGTCGCGCGAGGACCTGGACCCGGCGGCCCGCCGGTCCGCCGAGCTCCTCTACGCCCAGCTGGACCGGTTCGAGGTGCTGCTCACCGACCTGCTGGAGATCAGCAGGTTCGACGCCGGCGCCGCGGTGCTCGACGTCGAGCAGCGCGACCTGCGCGACATCGTCGCCTCGGTCGCCGACGCGTCGATGCCGCTCGCGGAGACCAAGGACGTCTTCCTGTCCGTGACGCTGCCCGACGAGCCCGCGACCGCCGACGTCGACCCGCGGCGCGTGGAGCGCGTCGTGCGCAACCTCGTGGTGAACGCCGTCGAGCACGCCGAGGGCAAGCCCGTCGAGGTCACGGTGGGCATGGACCAGCACGCGGTCGCGGTGGTGGTGCGCGACCACGGCGTCGGGCTCTCGCCCGACGAGATCGAGCGGGTCTTCCACCGCTTCTGGCGCGCCGACCCCGCGCGGGCCCGCACCACGGGCGGCACCGGTCTCGGCCTCGCGATCTCGCTCGAGGACGCGCGCCTGCACGCGGGCTGGCTCGAGGCCTGGGGGCGGCCGGGCGAGGGCGCGAGCTTCCGCCTCACGCTGCCGCGCCGCGCCGGCATCCGGCTGGAGCGCTCGCCGCTGCCGCTCGAGGGCCCGTCGAAGGGGGTGTCGGCGCCGCCCACGGGGCAGCTGCCGGTCGTGAACCCGCCGACCGGCCCCACGCCGACCGCGATCCCCGAGCTCGGGATGGTGGACGCCGACGGGGTGGACATCGCGCATCAGCCCGTCCCGCACCTGGGCCCGCCCGCCGCCGAGGAGGACCGATGACCGCCGACCCCGCCCGCCGGCGCCCGCGCGCGGCCGCCGCCCTGGTCTCGGCGGTCCTCGTGCTCGTCGTGACGGTCGCGTGCGCCCGCATCCCCACGAACGGCCCGGTGCGCGACGGCGACACGCAGCTCGAGAACCTCAGCGAGATCGGCTACATCCCGGCGGGGCCGACCGCCGGCGCCAACCCGGACCAGGTCGTGTCCGGGTTCCTCAGCGTCGCCCAGCTCGGCCCGACGTCGAACTCGTCCTACGCCGTCGCGCAGGAGTACGTCACCCCGAAGGCCTGGGAGGGCTGGGACCGCTACTCGCGGGTGCTGGTGCTGGCGGAGGACCCGCAGATCGACCCCGTCGAGGTGCCCGAGGACGCCACGGAGACCACCGTCACCGCGTCGGTGCGCGTCGTGGCGACGCTCGACGAGCGCGGCATGTACACGGAGGAGGCCACGCCCTACACCTTCGACGTGCCGTTCGGCCTGACGCGCGAGCCGGGCGGCGAGTGGCGCATCTCCCAGCTCGACGACGGGCTCATGCTGCCGTCGGCGTTCTTCAGCCAGGCCTTCCACCCCACCACGCTCTACTTCCCGACGCCGGACCTCACCTGGTGGGTGCCCGACGTGCGGTGGTTCCCCCGCCAGACCTGGCGCACCGACGCCACCAGCGAGATCCTCGCCGGCCCGCCCGAGTGGCTCCAGGACTCCACGACGACGGTCATCCCCGAGGGCACCGACCTCGCCATCGACGCGGTCACCGTGACCGACGACGGCTCCATCGACGTCAGCCTCACGTCCACGATCACGTCGGCCAGCGCCGAGGACCGGTCGCTCGCCGTCGCGCAGCTGCAGGCGACGCTCGCGGAGGGCGAGGGGCGCACCGTCGTGCTGTCCGAGGGGAGCACGCCGCTCACGACGACCGGCACCAGCACGCTGTCCGTGCCCCGGACGACGGGCGACGCGCTCGCCGTGACGGACGGCCGCCTCGTGCGGGTCGTGGGGCGCGAGCTGACCGAGCCGAAGCAGCCCGTCCCGCTCGCCGGCCTCGACCCGACGGCCCTCGCCGTGGGGCCGGGGGACGACCCGGTCGTGGTGCGCGACAGGTCGCAGGGGATCGTCCGCGTCTCGGGTGACGACGGCCCCTCCGTGCTCATGGCGGGGAAGGACCTGGTGCCGCCGTCGATCGACCGCTTCGGGGCGGTGTGGACCGCGCAGGGGTCGAAGCTCCGGGTGGCGCTCGCGTCGGGGCAGGTGCGGACGCTGGACGTCGACTGGCTCTCCTCGCGCACGGTGCGGTCCGTGCGGGTCTCGCCGGAGGGCGCGCGGGTGGCGATCGTCAGCTCCGGGCCCTCCGGGCGGCTCGTGCACGTGGCGGGCGTGGTCCGCGACGCGGAGAACGTCCCCACCGGGCTCTCCGCGCCGGTGCAGGTCGGTGCGTCCGTGCGGCAGGTGTCGCAGGCGACCTGGCAGGACGAGGCGACCCTCGCGCTGCTGGGCAAGGAGTCCGACGGCGACGGCGCGGTGTTCGTCGCCGGCGTGGGCGGCCTCTCGGGCCAGGGCGGGCTGTCCCGCGCGCTCGCCGGCGTCACCGACCCCCGCTGGGTCACCGGCTCGGTCGGCACCGGCGCGATGCTCGCCATCGACGACGGCGGCACGCTCTACTCGCGGCAGAGCTCCGCGCTGTGGTCGATGGTCGCCGACGACGTCGACCTGGTCGCGTACCCCGGCTGACGCCGCCCGGGCCTTCTCCGGGGCCTTTTCCCGGGACGCTCGACGGTGGCGCACCGGTCGGACGCTGCCCCCAGGCGGGCGTCGTCCCCAGGCGCTCCCGGGCGCGGGTGCGCGGCTCATGCCGGCCGGCACGCTGGCCGGCATGAGCCCGCCATCCGTCGCGTCCCCCGCCCGGCCGCCGGCCCCGCCACCTCTCGCGCCGCTCTCCGGCGCGCCTCCCGGACCGCGCCCGGCGCCCGCCGCGGACCCGCGCCGGGCGGGGGAGTGGCTGCGGGAGCTCGGCCGCCTCGTCGTCCCCGTCGCGTGTCCGGGCTGCGGCGCGCCGGACGTCCTCTGGTGCCCTGACTGCGGCGCCCTGCTCGACGGCCCGGCCGCGCGCGTCGAGGCGGCGGCGCCGCGCCTGGACCGGCTCGACGGCGTGCCGCCGCTGCCCGTGTGGGCGCTCGCCCCGTACGCCGGGCCGGTGCGCGAGCTCGTGGTGGCCTGGAAGGACCGCGGCCGCGTGGACCTGGACCGGCTCGTCGGGCCGCGCCTGCGGGCCGTCGCGCGGGACCTGGCCCCGGCGCTCCGCGGTGCCGTCCGCGGGCGGAGCCTGCTCGTCGTCGGCGCCCCGTCCACCGGGGCCTCGCGCCGGTCCCGCGGCCGCGACCACGTGCGGGCACTGACCCGGGCCGCCGGGGCAGGCCTGCGCGACGCAGGGCTCCCCGCCGGCGTCGTGGCCGCGCTCGTCCGCCGCGGCCGCGGGCACGACCAGGTCGGGCTCGGCGCCCGTGCCCGCGCCCGGAACCTCACCGGCTCCGTCGCCGTGCGACGGGGCGTCGTCGAGCGCCGCGACGGCGCCCCCGCGGCCGTGCTCCTCGTCGACGACGTCGTCACCACCGGGTCCACGCTCGCCGCCGCGGAACGGGCGCTCGAGGGCGTCGGGGCCGACGTCGTCGGCGCCCTCGTCGTGGCCGCGACGCCCCCGCCCGGGGCCGTCACGAGACCCGTGACGGACCTCCCGCAGCCACCGGTATACCTCGCGCGCGGGAGGGGTTAGCCTGGGGGTCCCACGCGGGAGAACAGCCCCGAGACCACGGTCCGGGACGTTCCTCCGTGCGACCCACGAGCGGTCCGGACCGAGCGTCCGGCGGACCCGGGAGGTGGTGCCGAACACGGCGCCCCCCAGGGTGCCCAGACCGGAACTCGGGGCCGCTCGTGAGGCGGCCTCACGACGAAGTGGAGCAACACGATGGAGATCGTCGTCGTCGGCAGGCACACGGAGGTGGCGGACAGGTTCCGCCGTCACGTGGAGGACAAGCTGAGCAAGGTGACCCAGCTCGCACCGGCCGCCCGTCGGGTGGACGTGGAGGTGACCCGGGAGAACAACCCGCGGCTCTCCGAGGTCCGCGAGCGGGTCGAGCTGACCGTGCGCGACAAGGGGCCCGTGATCCGCGCGGAAGCCGCGGCGGACGACCGGTTCGGCGCCCTCGACATCGCGTTGGACAAGCTCACGGAGAGGTTGCGCCGCTCGCGCGACCGCCGCAAGGACCACCGCCGCCGCGCCAACGACGTCCGCCCTGCCGTGGACGTGCGCACCTTCGACCAGGTCGCCGCCGCCGAGACCGTCGCCCCGCCGCCGGCGCCCGTGGCGCTGGCCGAGCCCGGCGACGAGGTCGAGCAGCAGCTCGGCGACTCCCCGGTCGTCATCCGGCGCAAGCTGCACCACGCCGAGCCCATGACCGTGGACGACGCGGTCTACCAGATGGAGATGGTGGGGCACGACTTCTTCCTCTTCATCGACAAGGAGACCGCCCGGCCGTCCGCCGTGTACCGGCGTCGGGGCTGGACCTACGGCGTCATCGAGCTGGACTCGACGGTCGGAGGGGTCGAACCGGTGACCGAGCTGACGTGATCTGACCGGCGGGCACCTTGCCCGTCGGTGCGGTCGAGCCGGTCGAGAAGTTCTGCGCGGGGACGCGTTCACGGGCGCCAGGGCGCCCTCCACTTCGGGAGGGATACGTCCCCGCGCAGAACTTCTCGGCCGGCTCTCGTGCGTCGCCTCGGCTTCGTGCGTCGTACCCCGCCGTCAGCACGTCGGAGTGAAGCGCGGGTGCTGGGCGCTGGGCGCTGTGACCTGTGCTGGCCGCTGTGACCTGTGCTGGCCGCGTGCCGTGTCCTGTCGGTGGGGGTCGGCAGGATGGGCGGGTGGACTCCCTCTCGCTCGCGCAGGCCCGCCGTGTCGCCCTCGGGGCCCAGGGGCTGCACCGGCCGCGGCCCGGTGGCGCGGGCGCGGGCGCCGGCGGCGGGGTGACGATGCGGCGGGCGATGGCGACCGTCGAGCGGCTCAACCTGCTGCAGATCGACTCCGTGAACGTGCTGGCGCGGGCGCACCTGATGCCGCTGTACTCGCGGCTGGGGCCCTACGACGTGGGGCTGCTGGACCGGGCGTCGGGGCGGGCGCCGCGCAAGATCGTCGAGACGTGGGCGCACGTCGCGTCCTACGTGCCCGCCGAGACGTACCCGCTGCTCGACTGGCGGCGGCGGGACTACCTGGGGGAGGCCTGGGGCACGATCTCCGGCACCCCGCTGGCGCACGCCGCCGAGCTGGAGCTGGTGCGCGGGATGGTCGCCGACCGGGGGCCCGTCACCGCGCGCGAGATCCACGACGAGCTCGTCGCGCACGGGCACTCCGGCCCGCGCTCGCGCGAGGAGTGGGGCTGGAACTGGACGGCGGCCAAGCGCTGCCTCGAGTTCCTGTTCTTCACGGGCGAGGTGATGTCGGCGCGGCGCAACACCGCCTTCGAGCGGTGCTACGACCTGCCCGAGCGGGTGCTGCCCCCCGCGGTGCGCGCCGCCGGCCCCGTGCCCGACGACGAGGCGGTGCGCCGCCTCCTGGAGCTCGGCGCGCGGGCGCACGGCGTCGGCACCCTCCGGTGCTTCGCCGACTACTTCCGCCTCAAGGGGCCTGCGGTGCGGCGCGCGCACGCGGAGCTCCTCGAGGAGGGCGTGCTCCAGCCCGTCGAGGTGCGGGGCTGGGCCGAGAAGACCTTCCGCCACCGCGACGCGCGGCTGCCGCGCCGGGCCGAGGCCCGCACGCTGCTCAGCCCGTTCGACCCGCTCGTGTGGGAGCGCCGCCGGCTCGAGGCGCTGTTCGACGTCTTCTACCGGATCGAGATCTACGTCCCCGCGCCGCAGCGGGTGCTCGGGTACTACGTGCTGCCGTTCCTGGAGGGCGACGCGATCACCGCGTTCGTCGACCTCAAGGCCGACCGGCAGGCCGGGGTGCTGCGCGTGCAGTCCGCGCACCCCACGGCGCACGCCGGGCCCGGCACCGCCGCCGCGCTCGGCGCCGAGCTGGACGTGCTCGCGGGCTGGCTGGGCCTGGAGACCACCGGGGTGACGCCCGCCGGGGAGCTCGCGCCCGCGCTCGCGGACGCCGTGCGCGCGGCATGACCCGCGCGGCATGACCCGCACCGCCACGGCGGCGCTCGTAGGATCGGCGCGTCACGACGTCGGGCGCGCCGGCGTCGGACCCGGATCGGGAGCAGGTCGGGATCGCCGATGACCACCGCCGTGCTGTACCTCGCCGCCGCGCTCGTGGGCGGGCTCGCGGCGACGTTCCTGCGCCTGCCGCCGCTGGTCGGGTTCCTCGCCGCGGGGTTCGCGCTCGGGGCCGCGGGGGCGCCCGACCTGCCCGGCCTGGAGACGGTCGCGGAGCTCGGGGTCGCGCTGCTGCTGTTCGCCATCGGGCTCAAGCTCGACGTCCGCTCGCTGCTGCGGCCCGAGATCTGGCTCACCACCCTCGTCCACCTGGTGCTGACCGTCGCGGTGGCGGTCGGCTTCCTCGGCCTGCTCGCCGTCGTCGGCATCCGTCTGCTGGCCGACGAGTCGTTCGGCTCGCTGGCCCTGGTCGGCCTCGCCCTCTCCTTCTCCTCCACAGTGTTCGTGGTCAAGGTGCTCGAGGACCGCTCCGACACGACGGCGCTCTACGGCCGCATCGCCGTCGGCGTGCTCGTGGTGCAGGACGTCGTCGCCGTGGTCTTCCTCGCGGTGTCCACCGGCGAGCCCCCGAGCCCCTGGGCGTTCGCGCTCGTCGCGCTCGTGCCCGGCGCGTGGGTGCTGCGGCGCGTCTGGGACCGCGCCGGGCACGGCGAGCTGCAGGCGCTCTTCGGCGCGTTCGTCGCGCTGGTGCCCGGCTTCTGGCTGTTCGAGATCGCCGGGCTGTCCGGTGACCTGGGGGCCCTGGTCATGGGGGCGCTGCTGGCGGGGCACCCGCAGTCCACCGAGCTGTCGCGCTCGCTGCTGACGGTGAAGGACCTCGCGCTGGTCGCGTTCTTCCTGCAGATCGGGCTGCACGGCATGCCCGCCCCGGTCGACGTCGCCCTCGCGCTCCTGCTGCTGCTCATGCTGCCCCTGCAGGTCGCGGTCTACGCGCTGCTGCTGTGGCTGATGCGGCTCCGCCGCCGCACGTCCTTCCTCGCCGGGCTCGCGCTCGGCAACTTCTCCGAGTTCGGCATCATCGTCGTGGCCTTCGGCGGGACCGCGGGCCTGCTCGACGAGGAGTGGACCGTCATCGTGTCGCTGGCCGTCGCGGCCAGCTTCGTCGTCTCGGCGATCGTCAACCGTCGCGGCGTCGAGCTCGCGACGCGGCTCACGGGGCTCCTGCCGCGCCGGGACGTCGACAGGCTGCACCCCGACGACCGCCCGGTCGACATCGGCCAGGTGGACGCCGTCGTGCTCGGCCTCGGGCGCGTGGGCTCGGCCACCTACCGGCGGCTGCGCGACGTGCACGGCCTGTCCGTGATGGGGGTCGAGCACGACCGCACCCGCGTGGCCGCCCTGCGCGACGAGGGCATCGCCGTCGTCCCCGCCGACGCGACGGACACCGAGTTCTGGGCGCGCGTCAAGCGGGCCGGCCGGGTGCGCCTCGCCGTGCTGGCGATGCCGTTCCACAAGGCGAACCTCATCGCCCTCGCGCGGCTGCGGGCCGCGGGGTTCGGCGGGCGCGTGGCGGCCATCGCGCGGTACGACGAGGACGCGGCGGAGCTGCGCCGGCACGGCGCGGACGCCGTCTTCCACCTGTACGGCGCGGCCGGCGCCGAGCTGGCCGACCGGGCGGCGAGCGAGCTCGCCGCGGGCACGGGCCGCGGAGACGAGGCGTCCTGACGTTCGTCCGTCGCGAACCCGCACCTGACTCTCAGGTGATCGGCCTAGGATGGCTCCGGTGTGACCCAGGCGACGGCGCGGACGAGCGAGCTTCTGCCGCTCCGTCGACCGTCCGTCGCGCCGCACGGTCCCGGACATCCCCGGGGCGCCACCGACCCTGGAGTACTGCGTGCCTGCGATCCTCGAGAAGGTCCTCCGAATTGGCGAGGGCCGGATCCTCAAGAAGCTCAACAGTCTGGCCGAGCAGGTCAACCGGCTCGAGCCCAGCTTCGAGGAGCTGAGCGACACCGAGCTGCACGAGGAGACCGCCCGGTTCAAGGAGCGGCTCGAGCACGGTGCGACCCTCGACGAGCTGCTCCCCGAGGCGTTCGCCGCGGTGCGCGAGGCCGCGCGCCGCACGCTGGGTCAGCGGCACTTCGACGTGCAGCTCATGGGTGGCGCCGCCCTGCACCTCGGCAACATCGCCGAGATGAAGACCGGTGAGGGCAAGACGCTGGTCGCCACGACGGCCGCCTACCTCAACGCGCTCGAGGGCAAGGGCGTCCACGTCGTCACGACCAACGACTTCCTCGCGAAGTACCAGGGCGACCTCATGGGCCGCGTCTACCGGTTCCTCGGCATGACGACCGGCGTCATCGTCTCGGGCCAGTCGCCGGAGGAGCGCCGCAAGCAGTACGCGGCCGACATCACGTACGGCACGAACAACGAGTTCGGCTTCGACTACCTGCGCGACAACATGGCGTGGTCGCCCGACGACCTCGTCCAGCGCGGCCACCACTTCGCCGTCGTCGACGAGGTGGACTCCATCCTCATCGACGAGGCGCGGACCCCGCTCATCATCTCGGGCCCGGCGTCCGGCGACGCCAACCGCTGGTACACGGAGTTCGCCAAGGTCGTGCGCCGCCTGAACGTGGACACGGACTACGAGGTCGACGAGAAGAAGAAGACGGTCGGCGTCCTCGAGCCGGGCATCGAGAAGATCGAGGACTACCTCGGCATCGACAACCTGTACGAGTCGCTCAACACGCCGCTCATCGGCTTCCTCAACAACGCCATCAAGGCGAAGGAGCTGTTCAAGCGCGACAAGGACTACGTCGTCCTCAACGGCGAGGTCATGATCGTCGACGAGCACACCGGCCGTATCCTCGCCGGCCGCCGCTACAACGAGGGCATGCACCAGGCCATCGAGGCGAAGGAGGGCGTGGAGATCAAGGCGGAGAACCAGACGCTCGCCACGATCACGCTGCAGAACTACTTCCGCCTCTACAACAAGCTCGCGGGCATGACCGGTACGGCCGAGACCGAGGCAGCCGAGTTCCAGGGCACGTACAAGCTCGGCGTCGTCCCCATCCCGACCAACCGGCCGATGGTCCGCATGGACCAGGCCGACCTCGTCTACAAGAACGAGGACGGCAAGTTCAACGCCGTCGTCGAGGACATCGTCGAGCGGCACGCCAAGGGCCAGCCGGTCCTGGTCGGCACCACGAGCGTCGAGAAGTCCGAGCTGCTCTCGGGCCTGCTCAAGCGGGCCGGCGTGCCGCACAGCGTGCTCAACGCGAAGGAGCACGAGCGCGAGGCGTCCGTCGTCGCGCAGGCGGGCCGCAAGGGCGCCGTCACCGTGGCGACCAACATGGCCGGCCGCGGCACCGACATCATGCTCGGCGGCAACGCGGAGTTCCTCGCCGTCGCCGAGATGGCCGAGCGCGGGCTCGACGCCGCGGAGGACCCGGAGGAGTACGAGGCCGCCTGGCCCGACGTCCTCGAGAAGGCCAAGGCGGCCGTGGCCACGGAGCACGAGGAGGTCACCGAGCTCGGCGGCCTGTACGTGCTGGGCACGGAGCGGCACGAGTCGCGCCGCATCGACAACCAGCTGCGCGGTCGTTCCGGCCGTCAGGGCGACCCCGGCGAGTCGCGGTTCTACCTGTCGATGCAGGACGACCTGATGCGCCTGTTCAACTCCGGGCTCGCGTCGTCGATGATGGACCGCGCCGGGTTCCCCGACGACATGCCGCTCGAGTCGAAGATGGTGACGCGCGGCATCCAGAGCGCGCAGTCGCAGGTCGAGGCGCGCAACTTCGAGATCCGCAAGAACGTGCTCAAGTACGACGACGTGCTGTCCCGGCAGCGCTCCGTCATCTACGCCGAGCGCAAGCGCGTGCTCGAGGGCGAGGACCTCGAGGACCAGGTGCAGCACTTCCTCACGGACGTCGTCACGGCGTACGTGGACGGTGCGACGTCCGAGGGCAACCCCGAGGCGTGGGACCTGGACTCGCTGTGGACCGCCCTGAAGTCCGTGTACCCGGTGACCATCACGCCCGAGGACGTGATCGAGGAGGCCGGCGGCGTCGGCAGCCTCAGCCACGAGATGGTCCTCGAGGAGCTGCTCTCGGACGCCCGCGTGGCGTACGCGGCCCGCGAGGAGTCGCTCGGCGAGGCCGCGATGCGCCAGCTCGAGCGCCGCGTGGTGCTCTCCGTGCTGGACCGCAAGTGGCGCGAGCACCTCTACGAGATGGACTACCTCAAGGAGGGCATCGGCCTGCGCGCGATGGCGCAGCGCGACCCCCTGGTCGAGTACCAGCGCGAGGGCTTCCAGCTCTTCCAGGCGATGACCGAGGCCATCAAGGAGGAGTCGGTCGGGTTCCTGTTCAACCTCGACGTCCAGGTGCAGCAGCCCGGGGGCCCCGGTGCGCCCGGTGCCCCGGTGATCTCCGCGGCCAGCGCCGCGGCGGCGGCGCAGTCCGGCGCCGGTCAGCTCGTGGGCGGCGGCGCGGCGTCGCCGGTCGCCGAGCCCGTCGCGGAGCCGGAGGCGCCGGCCGAGCCCGAGCCCGCTCCGGCGGCGCCCGCGGCGGACGCGGAGCCGGTGCTCCTGGCGAAGGGCCTCGAGGCTCCCGCGCCGCAGCGGCTGTCGTACTCGTCCCCGAGCGAGGACGGCTCCACCACGACGTCGGGCGGCGCCACGCGCCGGTCGCGCCGGGACCTGCACGGCGAGGCGACGGCGGCGACCAGTGACGGCCGCACCTTCCCGGGCACGCCGCGCAACGCCCAGTGCCCCTGCGGCTCGGGCAAGAAGTACAAGGTGTGCCACGGCGTCAACGAGGAGTGACCCGGACGGCATGACTTTCCGGTGAGCACGGAGCCCCGACCCGCGATCGCGGGCCGGGGCTCCGTCGTTCCCGGTGTGCCGGTCGTCTCTGGGGCGAGGGCCGTCAGCCGACCTCGAGCACGGCCACCCGCCAGGTCCCGCGCCGCGCCTCGAGGCGGACGGCGGCGGCGCGCACCCGGCCGTCGTCGTCCAGCACCACGGTGGCCTCGGCGACGTCGTCGCCCAGCCGGACCAGGCGGACCCGCCGCACCTGGACGGGCCGGTGCTGCTCGGTGTGCCGCACGCCGTCGTGGGCGAGCCCGATGCGGGCGCGCTCGGCGAGCTGGTCGCGCACCTGCGGCGTCACCCAGCGGGCGAGCTGCGCCGACGGGCGCTCGCCACGCAGCACCTCGACGGCCGCGCGGACCACCGCGCAGCACTGCGCGGTGGGGTCCGGCAGCGGTGCGGGCTCGCTCTCGCGGAGCGGGCGCTGCGGGACGTCGGCGTCGTCGTCGCCGGACCGGCGCACGCCCTCGGCGCCGACGCGCACCCGCCGTACCCGGGGCCCCGGCCGGGTGCTCGCCTCGGGGTAGCCCGCCGGGCCGCGGCGTGGCGGGGCGGAGACGCGGAGCGGGCGGTGGCCGGTGCCCTCCTCGGGCGTCAGGTCCGTGGGCGTCAGGTCGGTGGACGTCGCGCCGGCGGGGGGCGCGGTGCGGGGCGGCACGGCCGGCGCCGTGGTCTCGGCGGGAGTGGTCGTCGCGGTCATCATGCCCTCCGGTGGGTGCGGGGTGTCGTGGACGGCGCGGGCCGTCAGGCGGGGGCGCTCAGGACCTGGCCGGGCAGGATGCGGTCGGGGTCCGCGCCGACGACCGCGCGGTTGGCCTCGTGCCACCGGGTCGCCTCGCGCAGGATCTCGGCGTCCGAGGGGTGGCCGCCCAGGGCGTCCCGGGCGATGTCCCACAGGGTGTCGCCGCGCAGCACCACCCGCGTGCCGTCCGCGTCCGGGGGAGTCGTGATGCGGACCGGGGTCGCGCTCACGGGCTCCGCGCGCTCTTCGTCGTCGGGGTCCGCGGTGGACCCGGTGGACCCGGCGGACCCGGTGGACCCGGTGGCCGCGGCGGTCACCGTCTCGTCGGGGTCCTCCACCGGCACCTCTCCCAGGGCGGTGGCAGCGGGGTCGTGCTCGTCGACGACGGCGCCCCCGGCCGCGCCGGACGTGGACTGCCAGCCGAGGTCCAGGACGACGGAGGCCTCGGCCCCCGCCGGCTCGGCGGGAGGCGTCTCGGCGGCGAGCGCGGCGGTGGGGGCGAGGGTGAGCCCGGCGCCCACGCCCACCCCGACGGCGGAGCGGACGAGGCGCCGGACGGCGGCCGGCGCGAGGCGCTCGACGACGGCCTCGCCCGCGCGCCAGCGGCGCCCGAGCCGCACCGCGGCGACGCAGGCGAGGGCGACGACCCCGCTGAGGAACAGCCAGGCGGCGGCCACGAGCCCCGCGGCGAGCACCGCGAGCTCCACCCACCCGTCGATCGCGAGGCCGGCGGCGCCCTCCGGCGTGCGCGGCGCGAGGGACAGGCCGCGCAGCGCCAGGGACACCCCGGCCACGCAAGCGACGAGGGCGAGGACCGTGAGGCGGCCGAGGCCGTGGCCGTCCCGCGGGTTCCGGGTTCCGCTGCTGCCGGACATCAGGTCTCCTTCGTCCCACGCTCCCGACCGAGGATCACGTCTGGTGATGTCAGTTGATAGCGATTGATGCTGTCTGATGGTCGATATTGAAGCGGACTGGTGCCGGTCTGTCTACCCGGGCATCCTGTGGGCACCGGCCGCACGACGAGAGGAGCCTCATGACGGGCACGGGTCCGGCCAGGTGGGAGCTGCTCTTCGCCGACCTCGAGGCACGGTTCGACGCCGAGGCGGCGGCGGAGCGCGAAGGTGCCGTGGCGGAGCTGACGCGGGCGGAGCAGGCGTCGATCCCGCTCGTCGACCGGCTGCGGGCGGCGACCGGCGCGGTGCTGCGGCTCGAGCTGCTGGACGGGGAGGGCATCGAGGGGCGCGTGGCCCGGGTGGCGCACACGTGGGTGCTCCTCGACGGGCGCCGAGCCCGCGGGCGGGTGCAGCACCTGGTGCCGCTGCCCGCGCTGGCGGCGGTGGTGGGGCTCGGCCGGCACGCCGTGCCGTCGCGCGCCCGGACCGACGGGCTGGGGCTCGGCCACGTGCTGCGGGGGCTGCAGCGCGACCGCGCCCGGGTGCTGGTGCGGACCGTCGGGGGCTCGGCCACCGGCCGGATCGGCCGGGTGGGCGCCGACCACCTCGACGTCGAGGAGACGGACCGCGCGCGGCCGGTCGTGCGCACGGTGCCGTTCGGCGCCGTGCTGCGTGTCAGCGAGGCCTGAGGGCGGCCCGCCGCCGGCTCAGAGGTCGCCCGACGCGATCCGCTCGCGGGTGCGGGCGTACTGGTGCTCGATGTACTCCTCGAGCTTGCTGGCCTCGACCCGCCACACCTTCTTGGGGCCCACCTGGATCGCGGGCAGCTCGCCCGAGCGCACCAGGGAGTAGGCCTGCGTGCTGGAGATGTTCAGCATCTCCTGCACGTCGGCGAGAGAGAGGAACCGGCTGGTCATACGGGCATTCTGGCACAGCGCTGATCGCGGATGGCAGCAGTTGTCCACAGTGGATGCTCGAAGCACACATGGGGTCGCCGATGATAGGTTCCGCCGGGCGCGACGCTGCGCCCCAGCCCAGACCCCGGAGGACGTCCGTGAGCACCGACCCCATGCCGGCACCCGTCGCCGCCCGACTGCGCCGCCCCACCTGGCGCGACCCCCGGCTGGTGGTCGGCGTCGTCATCGTCGCCGCCTCCGTGGCCCTCGGGTCGTGGGCCGTCTCGTCGGCGGGGCGCACCGTGCCCGTGTACGTCGCGGACGGGACCCTCACGCCCGGCGAGCCCGTGGACGTGTCCGGCCTGCGCACCGTCGACGTGCGGATCGGCTCGGGGACCGAGCTGTACGTGCGCGCGGACCAGGAGCTGCCCGAGCAGGTGGTGGCGCTGCGCACGGTCGACGACGGCGAGCTCGTCGCGCGGTCGGCGCTGGGGGACGCGGCCGACGTCGACGTCCGCTCGGTCTCCGTGCCGGTGGACCAGGCGATGTCGGCACGGGTGACGGCGGGCGCCGTCGTCGACCTGTGGGCGGTGCCCGAGGCTCCCGCCGGCTCGGACGCCCCGGCCGCCGAGCCGACGCCGCTGGTCACGGGCGTCGTCGTGGAGCAGGTGGACGAGGCCGGCACGGGGCTCGTCGTGTCGGACGGTGCGACGCTGCACGTGCTCGTGCCTGCCGACGACCTGCCTGCCGTGCTGGCGGCGCTGGCCGAGCCGGGGCGCGTCACCGTGGTGCCGCAGGCCGGGACCGGCGTCTGATGGCCGCCGCGGTCACCGTGCTCTGCGCGGTGCGGGGCGGGGCCGAGACCGAGGTCGTCGTCGCGCTCGGTGCGCCCGGCTCGGGGGCGACCGTGACCCGCCGCTGCGGCGACCTCGCGGAGCTCCTGGCCGCGGCCGCGGCGGGCGCCGGGACCGTGGCCGTCGTGTCCGCGGACCTCGCCGGGCTGGACCGCGAGGCGGTGGGCCGGCTGCACGGCGCCGGCGTGCGCGTCGTCGCGCTCGGTCACGACGCCGCCCACGTCGCGCGCCTGCAGGGGCTGGGGGTGGACGGCGTCGTCGAGCGGTACGACGAGGCGGCCCTGCTCGCGGCGGTGCGCGAGGCCGCCGTCATGCGCGTCGGCCCCGGCGGCCCGGGCGGGGAGACCGTCGACCTCGTCCTCGGGGCGACCGGCCCGGCCGACGCCGTCGACTACCTGGTCGCCGACGGCGCCGACGACCTCCTCGCGGACGACGCCGGGCCGCGGCACGGCCGGGTGGTCGCGGTGTGGGGCCCGGTCGGGGCGCCGGGCCGCACGACGACGGCGCTCGAGCTCGCCGCCGCCCTCGGCGGCCTCTCCGGACGGCGCAGGAGGCACGGCCGGAGGCGTCAGGACGCGCCCGCGTCGCGCCAGGACGCCGTCCTGCTGGTCGACGCCGACACCTACGGCGCGTCCGTCGCGGCCCGGCTGGGCCTGCTCGACGACACGCCGGGGCTCGCCGCCGTCGCCCGGTCCGCCGGGCAGGGCGCGCTCGACCTGCCCACCCTCGCCCGGCAGAGCCCCGTGGTGGGCGGGAGGCTCCGGGTGCTGACCGGGATCACGCGCGCGGCGCGGTGGCCCGAGCTGCCCGCCAGCGCCGTCGAGGTCGTGCTGGAGCGGGCCCGCGAGCTCGCCGACTGGACCGTCGTGGACTGCGGCGCGCTCCTCGAGGCCGACGAGCTGCTCATGTACGACACGCACGCCCCGCAGCGGAACGCCGCCACGCTCGCCGCGCTGCAGGCGGCGGACGTCGTGGTGGTGGTCGGTGCGGCCGACCCGGTCGGGATCCAGCGGCTCGTGCGCGGCCTGGAGGACCTGCGCGACGTGCCGGTCCCCGTCGCGGGGGACCGGGTCGTCGTCGCGAACCGGGTGCGGCCGTCGGCCGTGGGCGCCCACCCGGAGAACGCCGTGCGGGAGGCGCTGGCGCGCTACGCGGGGGTGGAGGAGGTGCACCTCGTCCCGGACGACCCTGCCGGGCTCGACGGCGCGCTCCTCGCCGGGCGCACGCTCGCGGAGGAGGCGCCGGCGTCCCCGGTGACGGCGGCGTTCGAGGCGCTCGCGGGCCGGGTGCGGGCGACGGTGCCGGCCGCCGTCTGAGCGGGGTCCGACCGCCGCCCGGCCAGGTGCGAACGCCCAGGTGCGCGCGGCCGGGCGCCCGGGGCGGCAGACTGTGCGCATGCGCATCTACGTTCCCGCCACGCTGGACGAGCTCGAGGGCGCGGCCGTGGCCGCCGGAGGCGCGCGCTGGGACCTCCCCGCGCGCCGGGCGCACGCCGTGACCCCGGCCCTGGTGCGCGAGCTGGCCGACGAGGACGAGGAGAGCCGCGAGTACGAGGCGTTCCTCGCCGCCGCGGATGACTCCCTGGCCCGGATCGCCGCGCGACGCGGCGTCGCCCCGCTGCGCGTCGTCGTCTCGCTCGACGTGCCCGACGCCGCCGTGGCCGCGGCCGACGACGCCGAGGAGCCCAGCGCGGTGGACGTCGGCGCGCTGGACGGGGTCGCGGTCGTCGCCGTCCACGTCGACGAGCCGGAGGCCGCCGCCGACGTGCGGGCCGTCCTTGCCGCTGCCGACGAGGAGAACGACGCCGAGCGCACGGGTGGCGACGGTGCCCTGTCCGAGGACGCGCTCGACGCCGCGCTCCAGCGCGTGACCGACCGCGACCTGCTCTGGTACGACCCGACCGAGATCCCCCAGATCCCCCGCCCCTAAAGCGTTGTGAGCGGGCGTTTGGCCCCGGGGGTACAACGAAAAAAGCCCCAACCCCCCCCCCACACACGGGGGGCGACCCCGGGGTGG
>NZ_JBHWYY010000019.1:0-64607 GCF_042728595.1 Isoptericola sp. NPDC060185
CAGTTGACACCGTATTGAGGGCCTGGGGGTCCCCAATACGGTGTCAACTGCCTGTTCGGCACTCGGCCCCGCCGGCAGCAGCCCCCACAGGAGACCCGATGACGCACCCCTCCTCGTTCGTGACCTCGTTCGCGACGTCCTTCGAGCCCGGCGACCCCGCGCCGCTGCCGACCCCGCGCCACGGCCCGCTCGTCGCGAAGGTGGGGGACGGCCCCGCGGACGGCGCCACCCACAAGCACCGTGCCGGGTTCACCGGCCTGCACGCGCTGGGCTTCGCGGGGCTTCGCGAGGAGCCCGGACCGGTGACGCACGTGCTGTTCCGGGACCTCGGGATCGAGGTGGGCCCGCGCACCCGGCTGAGCTACGTCGTGCTTCCGGACCTGCGCGGCGACCTGCGGTACCCGTCCACGTACGTCGCGCTCGACCTGGCGTTCACCGACGGCACGTACCTCTCCGACCTGCCCGCCACCGACGCCCATGGCACCCGGGCCACGGCCCGCGCCCAGGGCGACGGCAAGATCCTCTACGCCGACCAGTGGAACTCCGTGCGGATCGACGTCGGCGCCGTCGCCGCCGGGCGCACCGTGGACGCCGTCCTGCTGCGCTGCGACCCGCCGGACGACATGGCCGACGCCGCGTTCTCCGGCTGGGTGGACGACGTCGCCCTCGTCGCGGAGCCCGCCGTCGTCGGCGGCAGGGGGCCGGTGGACCTGGTCGACTGGGTCGACACCCGCCGCGGCACGATGTCGAGCGGCCAGTTCTCGCGCGGCAACAACGCGCCCGCCACGGCCGTGCCGAACGGGTTCACGCTCTGGGTGCCGATGACCGACGCCGCCTCGCAGCGCTGGCTGTACGAGTACCACCGGGCCAACGACCATCTCAACCGGCCCGTGCTCCAGGGCTTCGGCGTCTCACACCAGCCCAGCCCGTGGATGGGGGACCGCAACCAGCTCGTCGTGCAGCCGGCCGCGGGGCCCGGGGTCCCGACGGCCGCGCTGGGCGCCCGCGGCCTGCCGTTCGACCACGCCGACGAGACGGCCCGCCCCGACCTGTACGCCGTGACCTTCGCGGACGGCCTCACCCTCGCCGCCGCGCCCACCGACCACGGCGGGGTGCTGCGGTTCGGCTTCCCGGCGGGCATCCCGGGCGGCACCGGGCACGTGCTGCTCGACACCGTCACCACCGCCGCCGGCGCGGCCCGCCTCACCGCGCACCCCGACGGCACGGTGACGGGCTGGGTCGACGACGGCAGCCCGCTGTCCGTGGGCCGCTCGCGCATGTTCGTGGCGGGCGTCTTCGACCAGATTCCCGTCGCGGTGGGCGCCGCCGCGGGCGACCGGCGGCACGCCCGGTTCGCGAGCTTCGACACGTCCGGGGAAGGGAGCGTCGTCGAGCTGCGCCTCGCGACGTCGTACCTGAGCCTCGACCAGGCGCGCCGCGCTCTGGACCAGGAGCTCGCCGGGCGCACGTTCGCCGAGGTCCAGGACGCCGCCCGGGCGCTGTGGCAGGAGCGGCTCGGCGTCGTCGAGGTGGTTGGCGCCACCGACGACCAGCGCGTCACCCTGTACTCCAACCTCTACCGCCTGCACCTGTACCCGACGTCGCACACCGAGAACGCGGGCACCGTCGAGGCGCCCGTGCGCCGCCACGCCAGTCCGGTCGCGCCGCCCGTCGGGCCGAGCACCGACACGGTCACGGGGGCCGCCGTCGTGGACGGGCCGATGATGGTCAACCACGGGTTCTGGGACACCTACCGCACCGCCTGGCCGGCGCTCGCGCTGCTGCACCCGGGGCTCACCGCTGAGCTCGCCGACGGGTTCGTACAGCAGTACCGCGACGGCGGCTGGGTCTCGCGCTGGTCGTCGCCCGGGTACGCCGACCTCATGACCGGCACCAGCTCGGACGTCGCGTTCGCCGACGCGTACCTCAAGGGCGCGCTGCCCACGGCGCTGGCCCTCGACGCCTACGACGCCGCGCTGAAGAACGCCACCGTCGCGCCCCCGCACGACGCCGTCGGCCGCAAGGGGCTGGAGACCTCCGCCTTCCTCGGCTTCACGCCCGCGACCACCCACGAGTCGGTGTCCTGGGGGCTCGAGGGGTGCCTCAACGACTTCGGCATCGGCACGATGGCGGCGGCGCTCGCGGAGGACCCGGCCACCCCGGACCACCGGCGCGCGGACCTGCGCGAGGAGTCCGCCTACCTGCTGGACCGCGCCGCCCAGTACGGGGCGCTGTTCGATCCGGAGGTCGCCTTCTTCCGGGCGCGCGGCGCGGACGGCGCGTTCACGCCAGCGGCGGGGCACTTCGACCCCGACGACTGGGGCGGGCCGTTCACCGAGACGAACGCCTGGAACTTCGCGTTCCACGCGCCGCACGACCCGCGCGGGCTGGCCAACCTCTACGGTGGCCCGGCGGGCCTGGAGGCGCGGCTCGACGAGTTCTTCTCCCGGCCCGAGGACGGCACCCACGTGGGCGGGTACGGGCAGGTCATCCACGAGATGACGGAGGCCCGCGACGTGCGGCTCGGGATGTGGGGCGTGAGCAACCAGCCCTCGCACCACGTGCCCTGGCTCTACACGGCCGTGGGCGCGCCCGCCAAGGCCCACCGGATCCTGCGGGAGGCGCTGCGTCGCCTCTTCGTCGGCAGCGAGATCGGCCAGGGGTACCCCGGCGACGAGGACAACGGCGAGATGTCGGCCTGGTGGCTGCTCGCCGCCATCGGCCTCTACCCGCTGCAGGTGGGCTCCCCGCGGTACGCCGTGGGGTCGCCGCTGTTCGACGAGGTCACGATCCACCGGCCCGACGGCGACCTCGTGGTCCGCACCGTGGGGAACTCGGTCGAGAACGTCCACGTGCAGTCGCTGACCGTGGGCGGGGTGCCGCGCGACGCGGCCTGGCTGGATCACGCCGACCTCGTCGGTGGCGTCACCGTCGAGCTGGTCATGGGGCCCGAGCCGTCCGCCTGGGGCACGGGCCCCGACGACGCGCCGCCGTCGCTCACCAGCGGCGACGCCCCGCCCGCCCCGCTGACCGACGTCACGCGCGCCGGCACGGTGCGGGTCGACGACCAGTTCCTGGACGACGACGCGCCCGCCGGCGGGGCGACCGACAGCGGTGCCCGGCGGGCCGCCGAGCTCCTCGTCGACGACACGTCGGCCACCGCGGCGGCGTTCGCGTCCCGCACGCCGGTCGTCACGTGGACGGCGCCGGCGGGGGAGCGGCCCGAGGTGCTGCGGTACACGCTCACCTCCGGCCCGGGCGGCGCCGCCCCCGCGGCCTGGCGGCTCGAGGGCTCCGACGACGCGGGTGCCACGTGGGCCGTGCTCGACGAGCGGTCCGGCCAGACGTTCCGGTGGGCGCGGCAGACGCGTCCGTTCACCGTCGCGCGGCCGGGGGCGTACGGCGCGCTGCGGCTGGTGGTGACCGAGGCCGCCGGCCAGGGGCCGCTCACGCTCGCGCAGGTGGAGCTGCTCGCCTCGCGGCCGGAGGCCCCGTAGTCCGGGCTACCTGTCCTAGGCGGTGGCCGGGACCGTGATGGCGACCGTCGCCTCCGAGGGGCCGGGGCACGGCCCCGGTGACACCTCGTGCCACCGCGGCTCGGCCGACTCCTTGGCGAGGATCGCTTCGTCGGCGAGCACGCGGACCACGACCTCGTCCGGGGTGCCGGTCAGCGCGAACGACCAGGTGTGATCGTCGTCGGCCGCGGTCACGGTCCCCGTGGGCGAGCTGGACTCGTCGACCCCGGGGCCGGGGCTGCACCAAGTGTCGGTGCACACCTGGACGAGGTCGACCTGCGTCAGGTCGCCGTCGAGCGCGACCTCGAGGGTGTCGAAGTAACCCACCGCGGGGCAGTCGACTCCGGCGGACGAGCACGCGGCCAGCCCGGTCGCACCGACCAGCGCCAGGGCGGCCCAGGGCGCCGCGCGGCGTCGCGCCGGAGCGGGGGAGACCACCATGGCGGCGACCCTAGCCCAGGGCCGACAGGCCGAACGCGGTGGCGAACCCGAGCACGGTGACCAGCCCCGTCACCGGCCCGCCGAACTCCGTGGCCTCGGGGATCATCGTGTCCACGAGCATGGTGAGCAGCGCGCCCGCGGCGAACGACTGCACGACGGCGATGGTCGCCGGGTCGGCGGTGCCGAGCGCCGCGTACCCGACGCCTGCGGCCAGCGCGGAGACCAGCGTGGTGCCGCCCCACAGCAGGGCGAGTCGGGCGGTCGACGTGCCGGCCTGCCGCAGCCCGACCGTGGCGGACATCGCCTCCGGCAGGTTGGAGATGAACACGGCGGCGAGCACCGCGACGCTCACCCCGCCGCCGCCGACCAGCGTGGAGCCGAGCACCACCGACTCCGGGATGCCGTCGAGCACCGTGCCCAGCGCGATCGCACCGCCCGACCCCTCCGCCTGCACGCCCGTGGACCGCTTGCGGTCGCGCCCGCCGCGCCGGTCGATGAGCAGGTCGCCCACGAAGAACGTCAGCGCACCGGCGGCCAGCCCCGCGAGGAGCACCCACCCGCTCGCGGACCGGGACGCGTCCTCCACCAGGTCGTAGGCGACCGCGCTGATGAGGACGCCCGCGCCGAACGCCATGATCAGGCCCGTGAGCCGCCGGCTCGGCGTGCGCCACAGCACCAGGGCGGCGCCGATCAGCAGCGACGAGCTGCCCAGCAGTCCCCACCAGAACCCCAGCACCCCACCATTCGACCAGGTCAGGCCGCGACGTGCCCGACGACGACGGGGCAGGTCGCGAGGTGGTCGTCCACCAGGCCGCACGCCTGCATGGCCGCGTACGCCGTCGTCGGCCCGAAGAAGCGGAAGCCCTCCTTCTTGAGCGCCTTCGCCAGGGCGACCGACTCGGGCGTGCTGGCGGGCACCACGTCCCACGCGCCGAGCCGCTGCGAGCGCGGCGCGGGAGCGAACGACCAGAACAGCTCGTCGAGCGTGCGCCCGTCGTCGTGCAGCGCGAGCACGGCCCGCGCGTTGCCGATCGTGGCCTCGATCTTCTGGCGGTTGCGGATGATGCGTGCGTCGCCGAGCAGCCGCTCCACGTCGTCGGGGCCGAGCGCCGCCACGCGCTCGGGCTCGAAGTCGAGGAACACCTCCCGGAACGCGGGCCGCTTGCGCAGCACGGTGATCCAGGACAGGCCGGACTGGAACCCCTCCAGCGCGATCCGCTCCAGCAGGGCGGCCTCGCCGTGCACCGGCACGCCCCACTCGGTGTCGTGGTACGCCTCGTACAGGGGGTCGCCGTCGCCGAAGCACCGTGCGGCGGGGGTGGTCGTCGTCATGCACCCAGGGTGCCCGCCGGCCCCGACACACGTGGGCGGCGCCCCCAAGGGTGCGGCCTGGGGGCAGGCTCCCACGCCCGGAGCCGTCGCCCGACGTCCTCGGCGGAACGGGTGAACCCGGCCCAGGTGCGGCCAGATGGTCTGCCGCGGCGCCGGTTCTCGATATCGTCGTCGCCACGATCGTCCGCTGCTGTCGGGAGAACAGATGACGCAGGGCACCTCCACGCTCGAGCCCGGCCCCCGCCGCGGCCGCCGCCCCACGCTCGCGGCGGTCGCCGAGCGCGCCGGGGTCAGCCTCAAGACGGCCTCGCGCGTGCTCAACGCGGAGCCCAACGTGGCCGCCGGCACCCGCGAACGCGTCCAGGCCGCCGCCCACGAGCTCGGGTTCCGGCGCAACGCCGCCGCGGCCGACCTCGCCCGCGGCGGGGCGGCCCGCCTGGTCGGCTTCGTCACCGGCGACCTCGCCAACCCGTTCTACTCGGCGCTCGCGAGCGGCATCGAGCGGGAGCTGCGCGGGCAGGGGCTGCAGCTCCTCACCGCGAGCAGCGACGAGGACCCGGACCGCGAACGTCAGCTCACCGACGAGCTGGTCGAGCGGCGGGTGGGCGCGCTGCTGCTTACCCCCACCTCGGGCGATCACGCCGCGCTGCGCGAGGAGCAGGCGGAGGGGCTGCCGGTCGTCCTCGTGGACCGCCCGGCGCCCGACGTCGACGCGGACACGGTGGTCATCGACAACGGCGGCGGGGTGCGCGCGGCCGTGCGGCACCTGCTGGCGCACGGGCACCGCCGGATCGGCCTGGTCGGCGACGAGTCGCGGCTGTGGACGTTCCGGGAGCGCCGCGACGCGTTCGTCGCGGCGCTGGCCGAGGCGGGCGTCGTCGAGCCGGAGCGGTACGTGCGGGACGGCGCGCACGACGCGGCCGTCGCCGGCGCGCTCGTCGCCGACCTGCTGGCGCTCGACGAGCCGCCCACCGCCCTCGTGACCGCCAACAACAAGATCACCGTGGGGGCGCTGCACGCCCTCCGCGCCCGGTCGCGCGCGGGCGGCGCGGCGGTCGCCCTCGTCGGCTTCGACGACTTCGAGCTCGCCGACCTGCTGGGCGTGACGGTGGTGGGCTACGACGCGGTCGAGATGGGGCGGCGGGCGGCGTCCCTCGCCCTGGAGCGGGCGGCCGACCCTGCGCGCGCCGCGCAGGTCGTCGTCGTGCCCACGCACCTCGTGCCGCGCGGCAGCGGCGAGGTGCCCCCGGCCTCCTGACGGCGGCCGGGGGCGTGCCTCAGCCCTTCACGGACCCCGACATGAGCCCGCCCATGAAGTAGCGGCCCAGCAGCACGTACACGAGCAGCGTGGGCAGCGACGCGAACAGGGCGCCGGCCATGGAGACGCCGTAGTCCTGCAGCAGGGCGCCGTTGGCGAGGTTGTTGAGCGCCAGGGTGACCGGGCCGTTCTGGCTGGAGGAGAAGAAGACGGCGAACAGGAAGTCGTTCCACGCCGACGTGAACTGCCAGATGAGCACGACGACGAAGCTCGGGATCGAGATGGGCAGCACGATCCACGCGTACGTGCGGAGCATCCCCGCCCCGTCGACGCGCGCCGCCTCGATCAGCTCGTTCGGCACCGTCATGTAGTAGTTGCGGAAGATCAGCGTCGTGATCGGGATGCCGTAGACGACGTGCAGCAGGATCAGCGACGGGATGCCGCTGGGCACGCCGAGGCCGAGCACCAGCTGGTTCAGCGGGATCATCACGGCCTGGTACGGGATGAACATGCCGAACAGGATCAGCGTGAACACGAGGTCCGCACCGGGGAAGCGCCAGCGCGACAGCACGAACCCGTTGAGCGACCCGAGGAACGCGGAGATGAGCGCCGCGGGCACCACCATCTGCACCGTGCGGCCGATGGCGGGCGCGAGCGTGGACCAGGCCGTCTCCCAGTTGGCGGTGGTCCACACCTGCGGCAGGTTCCACGCGCGGGTGGGCGCGGCGTCGCCGGGACCCTTGAAGCTCGTCACGAGCAGCACGTACACGGGAACCAGCACCACGAGGACGAAGAACAGGAGCACCAGGTAGCGCAGCGTGCGGCCGACGGTGAAGCGACCCCGCGGCGTGGCGTGCCGGCCGAGGTCGACGGGGCGCCCGGCCTCCTCCTCGATGACGGCGGTCATCGCTTGCCCTGCCGGTGCGTGTGCACGAGGTACGGCACGATGACGATCGCCACGATGACCAGCAGGATCGTGCCGACGGCGGCCGCGTTGGCGTAGTCGAACGCGGACTTGAACACGTACATGTCCACGGCGGGCACCTTGGTCTGGTAGTTCGCCGGCTTCGAGATCGACATGATGAGGTCGAACGCCTTGAGCGACATGTGGCCGATGATGATGAGCGCGGACAGGGCGATCGGCGACAGCTGCGGGAAGAGCACGTGCCGGTAGAGCTTCCACTCGCTGGCGCCGTCCACGCGGGCGGCCTCGCGCAGCTCCACGGGGATGCCGCGGAAGCCGGCGAGGAACAGCGCCATCACGTACCCGGACAGCTGCCAGATCGCGGGGATCGCGATGGCGACGATGCCCACGGAGACGTTGTTCCACCAGTTGTTCTGCAGCGCGTCCAGCCCGATCATCTGGAACAGCCGGTTGAGGCCGGACGCCTGCTCGTCCTGGTTGGAGTTGAGCAGCCACCGCCACACCACGCCCGAGGCGATGAACGAGACCGCCATCGGGAACAGGTAGATCGACCGGAAGAACCCCTCCCCGCGCAGCGGCTTGTCGAGCAGCCAGGCCCAGACGAAGCCGATCAGCATCGTGCCGACGAGGAAGACCACCGTGTACAGCACGAGGTTGGTCAGCGAGTGCTGGAACTCCTCGCTGCCGAGCAGGTCGAGGTAGTTGCGGAACCACACGACGACCGTCGGGGCCTGGCCGGTGGCCTGGGCGGCCGTGTGGTTGTCGGTGGCGGAGGTGCGGGCGTTCGCCACGATCAGGCCGTAGACGAACACCCCCACCAGGATCAGCGAGGGCAGCAGCAGGAGGAGGGGTGCGCCGGCGCGGCGGACCGCGCGGCGCACCCCCGACCGCCCGGTGCGCACGGGGGACGGCATCCGGCGCTCAGCCGGCGTTGGCGGCCGCGAGCTCCGACTGGAAGCCGGCGAGGTCGGACGCCCCCGAGGTGAACTTGCTGGTGGCGTCGGTGATGGCCGTCAGCGTGGCTACCGGGACGGCGGCGCCGTGCGCCAGCGACGACACGATGGTGTCGCTCTTGAACGACTCCGCCGCGTCCTGCTGGTACTTCCCGAAGCTGGCCATGTCGATGTCGGTGCGCGCCGGGATGGACCCCTTGGCCTTGTTGAACGCCTCCTGGCCCTCGGCGGAGCCGACGGTCTCGAGCCACGCCTTCGCCCCGTCGGGGTGCGGCGCGCCCACGGGCAGCGTGAACGAGTCGGCGAGGAAGTCGAAGACGCCGTCCGTCCCCGGCACCGGGAACGCGGAGTAGTCGGTGCCGAGCTCCTTCTTCTGCTCCTCGTAGGAGGCCTCGGCCCAGTCGCCCATCACGGTGAACGCGGCCTTGCCGTCGATCACGAGCTGCTGCGACTCCGGCCAGTCCAGGCCGTCGCGGTCGGTGTTGGTGTAGCCCATGAGCTTCTGGAAGTCCTGCAGCGCCGCGGTGACCTCGGCGCCCTTCCAGTCGGTGGAGCCGTCCCACAGGCCGGAGTAGCCGTCGGCGCCCAGGTCGGCCAGCAGCACGGTCTCGAGCAGCTGCACCTGGGTCCACGCCTGCGCGACGGCGAGCGGCGTGACGCCCGCCTTCTTCAGCGTGTCCATATCCTTCATCCACGACGCGAGGTCGGTGTACGTGGCGTCCGGGTCGATGCCGTTGTCGGTCAGCACCTTCCGGTTGGACCACACCACGTTGGCGCGGTGGATGTTCGACGGGATCGAGTAGATCTTGCCGTCGGAGGCCGTCAGCCGGTCCATGAGGTCGGGCGGGAAGACGTCCGTGAGCCCGAACTCGTCGTACAGGCTCGTGACGTCCTGGATCTGCGCCGCGTCGATGTAGTCCTGCAGCTCGGCGCCCGCGTGGGCCTGGAACGTGTCCGGCGGGTCCTGTGCCTGGAGCCGGGTCTGCAGCAGGTCCTTCGCCTGCGAGCCCGCGCCGCCGGCCACGGCGCCGTTGACGAACTTCACGTCCGGGTGCTGCTCGTCGAACACCTTCACCAGCGCGTCGAGGCCGGCCTTCTCGGACCCGGCGGCCCACCAGGTGAAGACCTCCACCTCGTCGCCGCCGGAGCCCCCGCTGCCCCCGCTGTTCGGCTCGTTGCCGCCGCCGCCGCACGCGGCCACGGTCAGCGCCACCGCGGCCGCGACCGCGGCGACCACAGAAGTCCTCGGAGCTCCTCGCATGTGTCTCACTCCTACGCCCTCGTGCCGGCGCGCGTCGTTGCACGTCGGCTCCACTCATCGCACGGCCGCGGTGGCAGCGGTGTCAAGGCGTCGGCTCGAGTTTCGCCCAATCGTGACCTGGTTCGATGCCCGGGGCGGTGCCCCAGCCGGCCCGCGCGGCGTGCCAGCCGAGCTGCACGCGGGTCCGGACGCCGGCGCGGTCCATCAGCTCGCGCACGCGCCGCTGCACCGTGCGCAGCGAGACGCCGAGCTGGTGCGCTGCGGCCTCGTCGGTCTGGCCGGCGAGCAGGAGGGAGAGCAGGCGGGCGTCGACGTCGTCCGCGGCGCCGCTCCCCGGAGCGGCGGACGCGCCGTGCAGGACGACGGGGGCCGCCGTCGTCCACAGGGTCTCGAAGAGCGCGACCAGCCCGGTGAGCAGCGCGCTCGGGCGCACGAGGATCGCGGCGGCCGACGCACGCTCGGGGTCCGCGAGGACGGGCAGGAACGCGAGCTCGCGGTCGACGACGATCATGCGCAGCGGCACGGACTCGGCCACCCGGGCCTCCTCGCCGGCGGCGAGCGACTCGGCGAAGGCGTCGAGGCCGCCGGGGAACGTCTCGAGCATGGGGCGCTCGAGCAGCGCCCGGTACCGGATGCCGCGGGCCACGAGCTCGCCCTCCACGTGGTTCTGGTCGGCGCTGGTCACGGCCACGGGGTGCTGCACGAGCGCCAGCACCTCGCGCCGTGCCCCCGCCTGCACGCGCCCGAACCAGCGCGCGACGGCGTCCGCGCCGCGCACGACCTGCACCACCTCGCCGGCCCCGTCCCCGCCGACGCCCGCCAGCCGGTACATCTCCTCCAGGACGTCCAGCTCGGCCTGCGCGCGGCGCACCGCCTCCTCGCGGGCGGCGACGACGGCGCCCAGGGTGACCGACGGCGGCGCGGCGGCGAAACGCCGGCCCGGCGCCCCGGGCGACGCGGCGAGCGGGGTGGCGAACCCCCGCGCGGCGAGGTCCTCCAGCCGCTCCGCCGCGTCGTCGACGGGGACGTCGAGGGCGGTCGCGACGGCTGCCGCGTCCGACGTCGGCGTCGCCACGAGCACCCGGTAGGCGGCCAGCAGCGCCGCGGGGAGCCCGGCGACGTCGCTCAGCAGGTCGGCCCCCAGGTCGGCCCCGTCGCCCGTCGTCGTCCGCGTCATCGGTCCCCCTGCCCGTCCGGGCCCGGGCGGGCCCTCGTGGGGGCCATCGTCGTGGCTGCCCCGGGGCCCGGCGGACCGCCACGCCGGGATGCGGTTTCCTGTCATGGCGTAGATCCGCCACCCGTGGTCGTTGTGCCGGGTCAACGGTGATGACACCGTCTCCCACACCGACAGTGCCGTCACCGTTGCCGCCACTCAGGTCGGCTCGACGCAAAAGGGGCCCCACCATGCGACCACCCGTCCGTGCCGGTCTAGCCGCCACCGCTGTCAGCGCCCTGCTGGCCGCCGGCGCCGCACCGGCCCTCGCCGGACCAGCCACCGACCCGGGCGCCGCCACACCGGCGTCCGCCACCCCGACCACCTCCGCCGCGCCCGGGGGCGCGACCGCCACGCTCACGCTCGTCACCGGCGACGTCGTGCACGTGGCCACGACCGGCGACGGCCGGCCCGCCGTCACGGTCGAGCCCGCCGCCGGCGCCACCGAGCCGGCCCAGACCTTCGAGGTGGGCGACGACCTGTACGTGGTGCCCGCCGCCGCGCAGCCGTACCTCGCGTCGGGCGCGCTGGACCGAGAGCTGTTCAACGTCACCGGGCTCGTCGCGGACGGCTACGACGACGAGGCGGCCATCCCCGTCATCGCGCAGTACGACCGCAAGGCCCGCAAGGCGGCCGCCGCTGCCCCGCGGGGCAGCGAGAAGGTGCTCGAGCTGACGTCGATCGGCGGGGCGGCGCTGCGCACCGACACCGACGACGCGGCCACCTTCTGGGGCGCGATCACCGCCGCCCCGACCCCGTCCGCCCGCTCGGCCGCCGCGCCGGGCACGTTCGCCGGCGGCATCGCCAAGCTCTGGCTCGACGGCCGCGCCGAGGCGACCCTCGACGTCAGCGTGCCGCTGGTCGGCGCCCCCGAGGCGTGGGCCGCCGGGCACGACGGCGAGGGTGCCACCGTGGCCGTGCTGGACACCGGCGTCGACGCCGCGCACCCCGACCTCGCCGACGTCGTCACGACCACCGAGTCGTTCGTCCCCGGCGAGACCGTCAAGGACGTGCACGGCCACGGCACGCACGTCGCGTCGACCGTCGCCGGCTCGGGCGCGGCGGACGGGGCCGTGCACCGCGGCGTCGCGCCCGGCGCCGACGTCGCCGTCGGCAAGGTGCTGAGCGACGACGGCTTCGGCCTGGACTCGTGGATCATCGCCGGCATGGAGTGGGCGTCGCGCGACGTCGACGCCGACGTCGTGAGCATGAGCCTCGGCGACGACTCGCGGCACGACCAGACCGACCCGGTGGCGCAGGCCGTCAACAACCTCACCGAGGAGACCGACGCGCTGTTCGTCATCGCGGCGGGCAACGCCGGCGGCGAGGGCACCGTGAGCAGCCCGGGCACCGCCGACGCCGCGCTCACCGTCGCGGCGACGGACGACCAGGACGAGATCGCGTACTTCTCCTCCCGCGGGCCCCGCGGCCTGGACGACGGCCTCAAGCCGGACCTCGCCGCGCCGGGCGTGGACATCACGGCCGCGCGGTCGCAGTACGCGGCGGGCGAGGGCCCGTACCAGACGATGAGCGGCACCTCGATGGCGACGCCGCACGTCGCCGGCGCGGCCGCCATCCTCGCTGCGGCATACCCCGACTGGGACGCGGCGCGGATCAAGGACGCGCTCATGTCGTCGGCCGTGGGGCTCGCCGGGTACACCCCGTACGAGGTCGGCACCGGCCGCCTCGACGTGCCCGCCGCGCTGGACGGCGTCGACGCCACCGGCTCGGTGCACTTCGGGCGGGTGGCCTGGGGCGACGGCGACCCCGAGCCGCAGACCCGCACCATCACCTACGCGAACGACACCGACGCCGACGTCGCGCTCGACCTGGCGTCCACCACCACCGGGCCCGACGGCGCCGTCGACCTGGTGCGCCTGAGCGCGACGCACGTCGTCGTGCCGGCGCACGGCACCGTGTCCGTGGACGCGACGGCGTCGTTCGCCGACGCGACCGCCGCCGGGAAGTACACCGGCCAGGTCGTGGCGACCACCGCCGACGGCGCCGTCGCGGCGCGCACGGCCACCGGCCTCACCCGCGAGACGGAGCACTACGACCTCGACGTCACCGTGCTCGGCCCCGACGGCGAGCCCGTCGCGGCGGAGGTCTCGCTGTACCGGTACGGGACGCAGTGGATCACCCCGCTCGTCACCGACCCGGAGACGGGGGCGACGCCCACCCAGCGCGTCGAGCCCGGGGAGTTCACCGCTCTCACGAGCATCCGGTACGCCGACACCGACGGCACCGACCGGCTGTACTGGCTCGCGGACCCGCAGGTCACCGTCGCCGACGGCGACGTCCGTGTGGTGCTCGACGCCCGCGACGCGAACCCGGTGGAGCTCGACACGCCGCGGGCCAGCGCCGACTTCGACGGCCGCGTGCAGTGGTTCCACGACTCCGGCATCGGCGGCGACTTCGCCACGTTCTCCGCTTCCGTCGGGATGGTCCCCGGCGCGGAGGTCTGGGTCAACGAGACCGGCGACGTCGCCGGCGGGGACTTCCAGCTCACCAGCCGGTGGTCTCGCACGGCGCCGCTGCTGTCGCTGCAGGCCAGGACGCCGAGGCCGGCCGCCCTCGCGCCCGTCTACCAGGCGGGCAGCGCGCGCCTCGACGGCAAGGTCGACCTCGAGGTCGTGACGGCGGGGACGGGCACCCCCGACGAGATCGCCGCGGTGGCCGCGCAGGGCAAGGCCCTGGTCGTGACCAACGACCCCGACGTCGCGCCCTGGGACCGTGCCGCGGCGGCCGACGCCGCCGGCGCCGCGCTGCTCGTGGTCGTGAACGACGGGCCGGGCGTGCTGTACGACCCGGCCGGCGGCACCGACGTGCCGGTCGTCTCCCTCACCGCCGACGAGGGCGGGCGCCTGCTCGCCGGGGCCGCCGGGAAGGGCGCCCGCCTGACCGGCGACGGCGTCGAGTTCCCCGACTACTCCTACGACGTCGTGAAGACGTGGGAGGGCTCGGTGCCCGCGGACCTGAGCGTCGCGCCGCGGGAGAAGGACCTCGCGCAGGTCACCGACCGGCTGGCCGACCCCGACCCGCGCCTGACGTTCGTCAGCCGCTACGACTGCCCGGAGTACAGCCTGGGCTGCCTCGGGGTCACGCAGCCGCGCATGTCCGGCGACGAGCAGCTCGTGTACATCTCGCCGGTGGGCGAGGAGCAGGGCTGGTACGCCACGGCCACGTCGACCAACGGGTGGGAGGTGCGGGACGACCAGCGCCGGTACGCGGCCGGCTCGCGCACCACGATCGACTGGTTCGGCGTCACCGCGCCCCACCAGGGTCCCGGCTACTGGAAGTCGAAGGCGAACGGGGAGTTCTTCCAGCTCAACGTGCCCCCGGCGTCGAGCACCGGCGAGCTGACCGGCGGGTTCGGCGACGACCAGCCGGTCACCTCCCGGCTGTTCCAGGACGGCACGCTGGTGCGCGAGATGTCCGGCCAGGCGATCCAGCGCGAGGTACCCGTCGTCGAGGGGACGCACACGTACCGCTTCGAGCAGGACACGGCGCTCGACCCGGCGGCGTGGGCCTACTCCAGCCGCACCTCGACGGTCTGGACGTTCCAGGCCGACCAGGCGGCGCTGGACGGCTCGCCCCTGCCGATCGTGTCGCTCGGGTACGACGTCGCGGGCCGGGACCTGTCGGGCGCCGTCCGGCGGAACAAGCCGGTCCGGGTGGACGTCACCGCGGCCCTGCCGCCGGAGGGCGCCGTCGGGGCGGGCACCGTCACCGGCGTCGCCGTCGAGGTGTCGTTCGACGAGGGCGCCACGTGGCGGTCCGTGGCGGCGAAGCCGTCGGGCGAGGGCCGCTGGACGGTCACGTTCGACGCGCCGAAGGGTGCCACGTCCGTCTCGCTGCGCACGGCGGCGCAGGACGACGCGGGCAGCTCCGTCACCCAGGAGGTCGTGAAGGCGTTCGGCCTGCGCTGACCTGAGCGCACGACCGACGACGCAGCGGCTTCTCCTCGTCCCCTGGCGGGACGAGGAGAAGCCGCTCCGTGTTTCCCGGACGGCTGTTGACAGCGGTGTCAGGTCCCTGCCAGCCTTGGCCCGACCCACACAGCTGTGGAAGGAACCCGCTCGCATGGACGCACGTCGGGGCCGCACCGGCCGCCTGCTCCGCACCACCCTCACTCTCACGACGACGGTCGCTCTCGGCGCCGTCCTGGCCGGCGTCCCCGCGTCCGCCACCCCCTCGTCGCCCGACGGGACGGAGAAGGTGCGCGGGCCCCTCACCGCGTACGTGAACCCGTTCATCGGCACCAAGGACGACGGCAACACCTACCCGGGCGCCGCGGCGCCGTTCGGCATGGTCCAGCTCTCGCCCGACAACGGTCACAACGTGGGCTACGACTACGACAACGACCGGGTGCGCGGCTTCTCGCTGGTGCACATCTCCGGTGTCGGCTGCGGGCTGGGCGGGCCGCTGCCCGTGCTGCCCACCACGGGCGACGTGACCAGCACGGACTACGCCGACTACGCGCTGGCGTACTCCCACGACGACGAGGAGGCGTCGCCCGGCTACTACCGCGTCGGGCTGCAGGCCCCCGAGGGCGTCGTGGAGGCCGAGCTCACCGCGTCGCAGCGCACCGGTGCGCAGCGGTACACGTTCCCGGCCACCACGAAGGCCACCGTCATGCTGAACACGGGGCAGGCGCTCAACAGCGTCGCCGGCTCCAGCGTGCGGGTCGTCGACGACCGGACGATCGAGACCACCATCACGACGCGTGGCTTCTGCCAGGACACCGAGCCGCAGACGATCCACACGCGCACCGTCTTCGACCGGCCGTTCACCGCGCACGGCACCTGGAACGGCGACGCCGTCACGAAGGGCTCCGACGCCGCCGACGGCAAGGGCCGGATCGGGGCGTACGTGCAGTTCGACACGCGCGAGGACCGCGACGTCGAGGCGGTCACCTCGCTGAGCTACGTCGACGCGGCGGGCGCCGCCGCCAACCTCGAGGCCGAGCGCGGCACGTTCGACGAGGTCCGTGCCGCGACGACGGCCGCCTGGGAACGGCGCCTGCGGACCGTGCAGGTGAAGCGCGGCGCGCACGAGGACCTGCGCACCTTCTACTCCTCGCTGTACCGCAGCTTCCTCGCCCCCAACGTCGGCTCCGACGTCGACGGCCGCTACCGCGGGTGGGACCAGGAGGTGCACCGCGAGAAGGGGTTCACCTACTACCAGAACTACTCGCTGTGGGACACGTACCGCACCCAGCAGCAGCTGCTGGCGCTGCTCGCACCGCGCGAGTCCGCCGACATGGCGCTGTCCGTCGTGCGGCAGGGGCAGCAGGGCGGCTGGCTGCCGCGCTGGGGGTACGGCACGGTCGAGACCAACATCATGACCGGTGACCCGGTCACGCCGTTCCTGGTCAGCGCCTACCACCAGGGCCTGCTGGCCGGGCACGAGGACGAGGCGTACGAGGTCCTCAAGCAGAACGCCGACGGCGTGCCGCCCGCCGACTCGCCGTCGAACGGACGCGCGGGGAACGTCGAGTACATCCGGGACGGCTACGTGCCGCAGGACCCGTCGCGCCGCACCCGGCCGGGGGACTTCGACCTCGACCACGGCGCCTCCGCGACGCTCGAGTACGCGCTCTCCGACGCCATGCTCTCGACGATGGCGCGCGACCTCGGGCACGACGCCGACGCCGACCGCTACGCCACGCGCGGGCAGAGCTACCGCAACGTCTTCGACCCGCGCACCGGGGCCTTCCGCGCCCGCGGCGGCGACGGGCTGTTCACGGGCAACCCCGACCCGGCGTGGAGCGAGGGCTTCCACGAGGGCACCGCGGTCCAGTACCAGTGGCTGGTGCCGCAGGACGTGCTGGGGCTGTTCGACCTGCTCGGGGGCACCGACGCCGCGGCGGCCGACCTCGACGACTTCTTCGCCTACGACCAGCTGGTCGACGACCCGGCGCACGTCGCCAGCGACGTGTGGGTCAACGGCACGTACGACTACTACGGCTGGAAGACGTACAACCCGAACAACGAGCCCAACCTGCACGCCCCGTACATGTACCTGTGGGCCGGGCAGCCGTGGAAGACGACGGACGTGGTGCGCGCGGCGTCGACCCTGTTCACGGACGGGCCCGACGGGGTCACGGGCAACGACGACCTCGGCACGATGTCTGCCTGGCACGTGCTGTCGTCGATCGGCGTCTACCCGATCGCACCCGGCAGCGACCTGTGGGGCCTGACGACCCCGCGCTTCGACGACGTGCGGATCGACCTCGACGACGACTTCTACGGCCGGGGGACGCTGCACGTCACCGCCGACGGGCTGTCGGCCACGAACCGCTACACGCAGTCGGTGACGCTCGGGAAGCGCGACCTGTCGCGGGCGTACGTGACGGGGGCCGAGCTCACCTCGGCCGGGAAGCTCGACGTCCGCACCGGGGCCGAGCCGTCCGCCTGGGCGACGGCGCCCGCCGACCGGCCGGGAGCGGTGGCCGCCGGGGAGCCGCAGGCCGACCACCGCCTGTTCGCCGGCCTGTCGCCCGCGCACCCCGTGCTGCGGCCGGGCGGCAGCGTGGAGGCGTCCGTGCAGGTCGTCGCCCAGGGCGCCGGGAAGGTCTCCGGCACCGTCGAGGTGACGGCCGGCGGCGCCGTGGAGGCGGCGACCGACCTCGCGGAGTGGAGCGCCGACTCCGACGGTCTGCCCGCCACCGTGGAGGGCACCGTGACGCTGTCCGCGCCCGCCGACGCGAAGCCCGGGCAGTACCCCGTCCGCGTCGTCGTGTCCGACGGCGCCGGCGGCACCGTCGAGCGCGAGGTGCCCGTCGTCGTGGCCGCCGAGTCCTGGCTCGCGCCCGCCTTCGACAACGTGGGCATCGGCGACCGGGGCAAGGCCAACGCCGACCTCGACGGCGGCGGCGCCTACCTGCTGCGCGACGGGCTCGCCGCCGCCGGTGCCGTCCAGGGCCTCGAGCTGACCGTGCCCGGCACCGACCTCACCTACGTGCTCGGCGCCCCCGACGCCGGCGAGCCGGACAACGTGGCCGCCGCCGGCCAGCAGGTCGACGTGCCGGGTGCGCGGTCGGGTGCGCGGAAGGTGTCCGTCGTGGGCACCGCGACCCACGGCACCCAGCGCGGCACCCTGCGGCTCGGCTTCGCCGACGGGAGCTCGTCCGATGTCGACGTGGCGGTCACCGACTGGTGCGCCGGGTCGCCCGACGCCGGCAATGTGCTGGTCGCCAAGCCCGGCGGCCGCGGCAACGGCACCGGTGTGGACAACTTCGGCTGCGGGCTCTACGCCACCGCACCCGTCGCCGTCCCCGCCGGCAAGGAGCTCACGTCGGTGACGCTGCCGGACAACCCCCGGCTGCACGTCTTCGCCGTCGCGACGGACTGACCGCCCTCGCACCTCGTGACGTAGCGATTCCTCGTCGTCCCGCAGCAGGGCGACGAGGAATCGCTACGTCACCGTCGACCTTCGGTCACGGCCGCGCGTCGGCCGTGCACCGCGGGCCGGGGCGCGGTTCCATGGGGGATGGCTGTCCCGCGCAACGAGGCGCGGGGGCCGCGAGGACGATCCAGGGGATCCAGGGGGTCGCGATGAGCCAGACGATCGACGAGACCGGGCCGGACGGGGCGGGCGGCACCGCGGAGCCGGGCCTCAAGCGGGTGATGGGGCGCAAGCTGCTGCTGCTGTTCATCGTCGGGGACATCCTCGGCACCGGCGTCTACGCGCTCACGGGCCAGGTGGCCGGCGAGGTCGGGGGCGCGGCCTGGGCGCCGTTCCTCATCGCATTCGCGGTGGCGACGATCACGGCGTTCTCGTACCTGGAGCTGGTGACGAAGTACCCGCAGGCTGCGGGGGCCGCGCTGTACACGCACAAGGCGTTCGGCATCCATTTCGTCACGTTCATCATCGCGTTCATGGTGATGTGCTCGGGCATCACGTCGGCGTCGACGGCGTCGAACGCGTTCGCGGGCTTCCTCAACGACGGCTTCGGCCTGGGCCTGGGGACGAACGGGCTGCTGTGGATCGCGCTGGGCTTCATGACGCTGGTGGCGCTGGTGAACTTCCGCGGCGTCGGGGAGAGCGTCAAGGCGAACGTGGTGCTGACCCTCGTGGAGCTGTCGGGCCTGCTGCTCGTCATCTTCGTCGGCATGTGGGGGATGACTCAGGGGCGGGCCGACTTCTCGCGGGTGGTCGTGTTCGAGAGCCCGGACGACAAGGGCGTCTTCCTCGCCGTCACGGCCGCCACGACGCTCGCGTTCTTCGCCATGGTGGGCTTCGAGGACTCCGTCAACATGGCGGAGGAGTGCCAGGACCCGGTGCGGGACTTCCCGCGGACCATGCTCACCGGCCTGTCGATCACGGGGCTCATCTACGTGCTGGTCGCCATCACCGCCGTCGCCCTCGTGCCCGTCGGCGACCTCACGGACGCCGAGAAGGGTTCCGCGCTGACGCAGGTCGTGGCGGCAGGCGCTCCCGGCCTGCCGTTCGACACCATCTTCCCGTTCATCGGGATGTTCGCGGTAGCGAACTCGGCGCTCATCAACATGCTCATGGCGTCTCGGCTGCTGTACGGGCTGGCCAACCAGGGGGTGCTGCCGCGGAGCTTCGGCCGGGTGCACCGCACCCGCCAGACGCCGTGGGTGTCGATCATCGTGACCACGCTGATCTCGTTCGGCCTCATCGTCTACGTGGTCAACGCGAACGCGACCGAGGAGGGGGCCAACGCCATCGCCCTGCTCGGCGGCACCACGTCGTTGCTGCTCCTGGTCGTGTTCGCGGTCGTCAACGTGGCGTTGCTGGTGCTGCGCAAGCAGCCCGTGAAGCACCCGCACTTCCGCACGAAGACGTGGCTCGCCCTGCTCGGCGCGCTCACGTGCGCCTACCTCGCCGGGCCGTGGGCGCGCAGCGCGGAGCAGCAGGAGCAGTACCTCATCGCGGGCGGCCTGCTCGCCGTCGGCATCGTGCTCTCGTTCATCACCTGGCTCTACAACCGCACCGTGCGGCACGAGCCCACCGAGTTCGAGCACATCGAGGACATCGACGAGGACAAGCCGCAGGCGGGCTTCCCGAAGCGCTGACCTGCCGCCGGGCTCAGGGGGTCGCGACCGTCCGCCTGCCGTCGACCCCGTGCCCGTCGAGCAGGTCGAGCAGCGCCGCGTGCCCGTCGTCGACCGTCCAGCACACGGCGGCGAGGCCCGCGGCGCGGGCGCCCTCGACGTTGTCGGGCCGGTCGTCGACGAACAGGATGGCGGCGGGGTCGGCACCGATGCGGCGCGCGGCCTCGGCGAAGAACGCCGGGTCCGGCTTGGCCGCGCCGAGGTCGTGGGAGTAGCAGCTGACGTCGAACAGGGCGTCGTAGCCGAGGGCGTCGCGCATGTACGCGGCCCGGTGCCGGTCCTGGTTGGTCCCGAGGTGCACGCCGTACCCGTTGCGGCGCAGGGCGTCGACGACGTCGAGCGACGCGGGCACCGGGTCGATGCCACGTCGGCGGCGGCGCTCGGCGTGATCCGCGGGTCGTTCGCGGACGCCGGCGTGGACCTGACGCGGCAGGACGCGGAGCTGCTGCGCGCGGGGCTGGACGCCTGGCGCGACCTGGCCGGCCGGCACCAGATCCTCATCCACGGTCTGGTGCACCAGGGCGCGGAGTTCGCGGGCGAGACCGCCCTCGGGCGGGAGATCTTCTGGGACGTCACCGGCACCGTCACCGAGCTCTCCGCGGTGGACGGGCCCGTGTCGCTGCTGGAGGTCGTGCGCCGGGTGGTCGCCGCGCGCCTCGGGTTCGACGTCAACGAGGCGTACACCGAGACGTTCCGCACCGGCATCGGCCCGGCGCTGGGCCTGACCACCGAGCTCGACATGCCGTACCGCGTCCCCGGCGAGCCCGAGGACGCCGCCCCCCGCACCCGCACCGTGGGCCTCGCCGTCGTCGTGACCGCGCCGAAGCAGGGCGGCCCCGCGCTGGTGCTGTCGGGCTGGTCGCTCGACCCGGCGCAGCGCAACGGCCTGGAGATGCTGCTGGCGGCCATGGCCGGGCCCGCGACGATCGTCGCGGAGGGCGCGGACGAGGCCCCGCTGTTACCGGGCCCCGCCGGCCCGGGGACGCCGTCGTCGCCCGCGGGCGCCTGACCGATGGCGCGCACGAGGACCCCGCTGCCCCCTGCCCCGGACGAGGTGCCCCTCCCGGCGACGTTCGGCGACTGGTACGACCTGGCCGCCACGCATCTCGGCGTCGCCGAGCGCCGCGACAGCGGGGCGTCGCGGCTGTTCGCGGGCCTGCTGCTGGTGCTCGCGTGCACGCTCGGCCTGGGCGTGTTCGCCGGCCCGCAGCGGCGCCGCGTGTCCGTCGGGTTGTCCGTCCGTCGGGTCGCCCGTCTGTCGGGTCATCTGTCCGCCGGGTCGCTCGTCGCGGCGTTGCCGGTCGGTGGATCCGGCCAGCGTCTGCCTGTGGGGTCTGATGGCGGGTCGTGGTGCGTCCGCCCGGTCGGAGAGGTCCAGGTGGCGACGCCGTCCGGCCCCAGGCTGCTATGCCATGCCGTCTGGTGTTTCAGCACGTGATGATGACGGCACAGGTGGGTCAGGTTGCCCGCGACGGTGCGCCCGCCGTCGGACCACGCGACCACATGGTCGACGTCGCACTGCACCGCCCGGCGGGAGCAGCCGGGGAACCGGCAGACGCCGTCCCGCGCCCGGAGGAAGGCGCGCAACGCAGCGGGAACGGTGTAGGTGCCGGGGTCGGTGGTGAGGACGCGCCCGTCGACGGGGTCCACGAGCAGCCGACGCAACGACGGTGCGGCCGCCGTGAGCAGTGCCGCGGTCTCCGCGTCCATCGGTCCGTGGCCGTCGAGCTCGGCGGCCTCCTCCGCGTGACCGAGCAGCGACAGCACCGGCACCGTCACCCGTACCGCCGGGACGATCCGGCGCGCGATCTCCGACAGGCGAGGTACGGACGTCGCGCTGCCCGCGTCCGTGCCGTCGGCGGACGTGCGACGTTCGGGCGTGCCTGTGAGGAGCAGGTCACCGAGGGCGTCGGCGCGAAGCTGCGCGCGTGTGCGGCTGTCGCCGTGCTCCTGTGCGCGCGATGCGGCGCTGGTGAGGCGGTCGTAGGCGGCGTGGGCGACGTGCGCGGGCAGGTGGGCGGTGAGCCAGGCCATGCCGTCGGCACCTGGGTCGACGTAGACGGCCCTCGACTCCGCGGCTCGGCGATGACGCTCCGCGAACGCCTCCGGGTGGACGAGGTCCCGGGCGCGACGGAGGCGTCGGCGCAGCTGTGGCACGGTGCACGTCGTCGCGCGGGGGAGCACGGCGGCCTCGACCCGGGCACGCGCGTGGGGGTCCGGGAGGTCGGCCAGGGTGTCGGCGATCGCGGTCGCGTGCGCGAGGGAGACGCTTCCCTGGGAGAGCAGGTCGAGGGTGGCCCGTCCAGGTTCACCCGCCTCGACCACCAGCGTGCGGGCGGTGTCGAGGAGGTGCGAGGCGGTCTGCTCGGTGAGGTGCAGGGCGGTGGCGAGGTCGGCGGTGAAGGCGCGCCGCGCCAGGTCGTGACGGCGTTCGGCTCCTGCGCGGTTCAGCGTGACGTCGTCATGGGCGAGCAGCTCGGACTCGGCACGCGCCGCAGCCACCCGCGCGCGTTCCACGGCGACCAGCTTGCGCGCCTCGAGCGCGTCGACGTGCCGCTGGAGCTCGACGGCTTCGTCGATCGCGGTCGACGCGTGCGCGAGCGACGGCGCCGCAGGGGGCAAGTCGGCGGGGCGCGATGTCGGCACGGTGTCGAACATGTGTTCGACCCTAGCGGGTGCCCCGGCGCCCCACAAGGGTGTGGACAGCCGCCTGTGGACAACCGTTCCCGCAGGTCAGGCGGACGCGAGGGTCTGTTCGAAGGCGGCGAGCACGGGCGCGTTGAAGAGGACGAAACGGACCTCGTCAAGGGCGGCGGGGTTGGCGTCGTCCCAGGTCCGGACGGCGGTGGTGGCGGCCTGCGCCACGTCGTCGGCCGCCCAGCCGTAGACGCCGGCGCCGACGGCGGGGAACGCGACGCTCCGGGCGCGCAGGTCGGCCGCGACGTCGAGCGACCGGGTGAAGCACGAGACGAGCAGGTCGGGGTCGGTCTCGCCCGCGTGCCGGTTCGGGCCGACCGTGTGGATCACCCACGCGGCGGGCAGGTCGAAGCCGGGCGTGGCGACCGCCTCGCCGACCGGCAGCCCGGCGGGCAGGGTGCTGGCGCGCAGCTCGCGGCACGCTGCGAGGAGTCGCGGCCCGGCGGCCGCGTGGATGGCGCCGTCGACCCCGCCGCCGCCCAGCAGCGACGAGTTCGCGGCGTTCACGATCGCGTCCACGGCGACGGTGGTGATGTCGCCGCGCTCCACGGAGACGTGCACGGTTCCTCCTCGGGGTGGCACCAGGTCGGGCGGCGCGCTCAGGCGGCGCGCAGCGCCTTGTCCTCGTCGGGCATGAGGATCCACAGCACGATGTAGGCGAGCACCTGCGGGCCGGGGATGAGGATCGACGCGACGGCGAGGACGCGGACGAGGCCGCGGCTCCAGCCGAGGTAGTCGGCGAGGCCCGCGCAGACGCCGCCGAGCACGCGGCCGAACTTCGGCCGGAACAGCTTGCGGCGGGGGGCGGGGGCGGGCTGGACGTACGGGGTCGAGGTGGGAGTGGTCATGTCTCGACGGTACGAGCGGCCCCGCGCGCTCGGTATCGGGTTCTCCCCCGGTTCGACCCTGAGGATTCGACCCTGAGGATCCGACCCCGACCCCGGTCAGGCCACGGCCGCCGCGACCCTCCGCTGCGACGCCCGGGCGAACTCGGGCCAGCGGTCCCAGTAGTAGGGCAGGGCGATCACGCCCTGCACCAGGGTCCACCCGCGCCCGCGCTCCCAGGCCCCGTCGTCGAGGTCGCCGCCCGGCCCGGCCCCGGCGGCCTCGCGGAACGCGTCGCGGTCCCGGCCGGAGAAGAGCCACCAGGCGGGCGGCAGGTCAGCCGCCGGGTCGCCGACGCCGAGGGCGCCCCAGTCGATGACGGCGGTCAGCCGGCCGTCCCCGCCGGTGCCGTCCACCAGGAGGTTGCCGGGCATGAGGTCGCCGTGCAGCCACGTGCCGGGCACCGGGTCGGACGCGGCCTCCAGCGCGCGGTCCCAGGCCTTGAGGACGGCGGGGCCGTCGACGCGGTCGCCGGCCTCGGCGGTGGCGCGGCGGACGTCGTCGTCCAGGCGGGCCAGCGGTACGCCGCGGCCCGTGCCGTCCTTGACCGGCCCGTCCGTCGCGTCGACGGCGCGCAGCGCGGCGACGAACGTGCCCAGGTCGGTGGCCGCGGCGGCGGGGTCCAGGTTCGGGGTGGCGCCCGGGTCGAGCGGGTCGGCCACGGCGGCGCCGGGCACCCACGGCACCACGGACCAGTGGAACGGGTACGCGTCGTCGGGCTCGCCCACGGCCAGCGGGGCGGGCACCGTCAGCGGGACGTGCGGCGCGAGGCGGGGAAGCCAGCGGGCGTCGGCGAGCGCGTGCTCCCCGGCCCACGCGATCTTCGGCATCCGCGCCACCAGGGCGTCGTCGTCGCCGCCGAGGCGGAACAGCAGGTGGTCGGTGCCCGACTCCCGCACCGGGGTCACTGCCAGTGAAGCCCACTGCGGGTGCTGGGCCGCGACCAGGCGGCGGACGTCGTCGGCGGTGACGGGGACCTCGTCGTCGTGCAGCGTCATGGCCCCGACCGTAGACGCGCCCGCCACCCCGCAGCCAGGCGATACTCGTGCGGTGCGGGGAACGGCGGCGGTGCTCAGGTCCGTGCTGGTGACGACGACGGTGGCGCTCGCGGCGGCCGCGTGCGACCCCGTCGCATCGCCGTCCGCGGGCCCCTCCGCGCCGCCGTCCACCGGGCCGGAGGCACGCCCCGAGGTCGAGCTGCCGCCCACGACGGGCGCGCTCGACTACCAGCTCGGCGGAGCGTCCGACGCGGGAGAGGCCGGCGGGACGGCCACTATCGACGTGGTCGTCCGGGACGCGACGGACGACCCGCTGCCTGGCGCGTACAACGTCTGCTACGTCAACGGCTTCCAGACCCAGCCCGGCGAGGAGGGCCGCTGGGTGGGGCGCGAGGACCTGCTGCTGCACGACGCGGACGGCGAGCCCGTCGTCGACCCGGACTGGCCCGACGAGCGTGTCCTCGACCCGTCCACCGCGGAGCAGCGCGAGGGGATCCTCGCGGTGCTGGGCCCGGTGGTCGAGGGGTGTGCGGCGGCGGGGTTCGACGCCGTGGAGCTGGACAACCTCGACACCTGGACCCGGTTCGACGCCGTCGACGAGGCGGGCGCGCACGCCCTCGCCCGCGCGTACGTGGACCTGGCGCACCGGTCCGGGCTGGCCGTCGCGCAGAAGAATGCCGCCGAGATCACCCGCCTCGCCCACGACGACCTGGGCTTCGACCTCGCCGTCACCGAGGAGTGCGCCGTGTGGTCCGAGTGCGCCGCCTACACCGACGTCTACGGCGACCACGTGCTCCAGGTCGAGTACCCGGACGCGCTGGAGGCGGCGGGCCTGACGTTCGACGAGGTGTGCACGCTCGAGGACCGCGCGCCGCTCACCGTGCTGCGCGACCGGGACCTCGTCGCGGCGGGTGCCGAGGGGTTCGTGTACGACGCCTGCTGACCGCCTCGCAGGGCCGCTCGCCGGCACGGCTGGTGCGCGCCGTCACCAGCCGCGAGGATGAAAGCACCGACGGCGGCCGAGGAGGGCGCGACCCGTGAGCTGGTACGCGATGGTGCTGGGAGCCCTGGGCGCGTGCGCCCTGGCGGGGGCGATCACGTCCGTCCCGGTGCTGGTGTCGCGGTGGATGCGGTGGCACGTCGGCTGGTTGCGGGCCGCCGTCGTGCTCCTCGTGGTGTACCCGGCGCTCCTGCTCGGCCCCGGGGACGCGCTGCCGGTGCTCGCGCTGCCGGCCCTCGTCGGGATGACGCTGGGCGAGTGCCTCGCCTGGGCGCACGTCGCCCGCGCGCACCCGCTGTTCACGCGCGAGGGGTACTGGGGCCGCGTCCTGACCCTGCTCGGGCGGCTCGGGGTCGCCGGCCGCGTGGCGGCCGACTACCGGGCGGCGGCCCGCGTGCTCGGCGCGGCCCCGGTCACCAGCCCCCGGGGCTGAGGACCTTGCGGATGCGCTTCTCGCTGACGGCGCCGTCGGTGCCGAGCTGCTGCGCGAACAGGGAGACCCGCAGCTCCTCGATCTGCCACCGCACCTCCGCGAGCTCGGCCGCGCGGGTCGGGTCGGCGGGCCCGGCGGCGTACGCGGCGCGGGCCTTGTCGTAGGCCTCGGTGACGTCGTGCACGCGCCAGGCGAGCTCGGCGTCGCGCGCAGGGTTCGTCTGCGCCTTCTCCAGCCGGTACGACGCGGCCCGCAGGTAGCGCACCAGGTGCGGCAGGCGCCGCGGCGGCGTCTGGGCCATGAAGCCGTCGTGGATCAGGCCGGCCACATGGTCGCGGATGTCCTGCAGCGTGTTGAGCAGCGCGAGGGACGACGACGAGCGCACCTCGCCCTCGACGGTCCGCCACGCGGTCAGCGCGGCGACCACGTGCCCGACGATCCGGTGCACCTCGTCCTCCAGGTGCCGACGCACGAACGCGCGGGCGTCGGCGTACGCGTCGGCGTCGCGGACCTGCTCCGCCACCGGGCCGCCGACGGGGGTGCCGGGTGCCTTCGCCGCGTCGGGGCTGGTCAGCGCGATGACGGCCGCGAGCTGCAGGTCGGACACCAGCGCCTCGGTGTTCCGGTAGGGCGCGGCGGCCAGCGTCAGCGACTGTGTCGACGACCAGCGTGACGTCACGCGCCCCGTCTGCAGCGCCGTCTCCGCCAGCAGCAGGCGCCGCACCCCGCGGGCGTGGGCGGCGTCCCGGCCGCTCGCGTCGGCGAGCACGCGCAGGGCGACCGACGGCCGGCGCTTCGCATCCTCTTCCTCGACCAGGGCGGGGTAGCCCTTGACGACGACGCCGCCGCCGAGGTCGGTGGACACGGAGTCGGGCAGGGCGCCGTCGGGCAGGCCCTCCGGCCAGGTCGTGAGGCCCGTCTGCTCGGGCACGACGGCGCTCGCGCCGCCCGTCGCGGTCGGCGCGGGGATGGTGGGCGCAGGCTTGCCCGGCGTCGGCGCGGGGGTCGCGGAGGCCGGCGTGCCCGACGAGCGTCGCGCCTCCTCGAGCGCCAGCCCGACGGCGCCCTTGACGGCCGCGCGGACCGCGGCCTCGGCCTGTGCCGCGAGCCGGCGCTGCAGGGACAGCAGGTCCTTGGACTCGTCGAGCGGCGTCGCGGCAGACCTGGGGCCCTTGCCGCGCGACTTCCCCCGACCCTTGCCCTTCGCCGGGGCGACGGGGGCCGCGGCGGCGTCCTCGACCCGGAACGTCATGCGCAGGTGCGCGGGCAGGCGCTCCACGCGCTCGGCGTCCCACACGTCGTCGGGGATGACGACGTCGCGCAGCGCCCGGACGGCGCGCGAGAACGCGGCGTGGAACGGCTCGGCCATGTCGCCGGCGCGGGTCATGTCCTCCCACGACGGCGTGTTCTCGCGCAGCCAGCCCGCGACGGCACGGCCGACGTCCGGCGCGGGCACGAGCTGCACGCGCACGGCCTTGGGCAGCGACTTGATGGTCGCGACGCACAGCTCGTCGAGCAGGCCGGGCACCATCCAGTCGAAGCCCTCGGGGGCCACCCGGTTGAGGATCGACAGCGGGACGTGCACGGTGACGCCGTCGGCGGCCGCGCCGGGCTGAAACTGGTACGTCAGCGGCAGCGTGACCTCGCCCTGCGTCCACGTCTCGGGGAACTCGGAGGTGTCCACGGCGTCGGCGTCGACGAGCTGGTCGAGCGTGAACGTCAGCAGGTCCGGCGTCTCGCGCTGCGCCCGCTTCCACCACCGGTCGAAGTGGGCGGCGCTGACGACGTCGTCGGGCACGCGCTCGTCGTAGAAGGCGAACAGGTCGTCCTCGGAGGCGACGAGCCCCCGCTGGCGCGAGCGCGCCTCGAGCTTCTCCGCCTCGGCGAGCAGGCGCCGGTTCTCGGCGAAGAACTTGTGGTGCGTGGTCCACTGCCCCTCGACGAGCGCGTGCCGCACGAACATCTCGCGCGCAGCCTCCGGGTCCACCTTCGCGAAGAGCACGGGGCGGTCGGCGACGATCGGCACCCCGTACAGCAGCACCTTCTCCGTGGCCATGGCCGCGCCCTGCTTGGTGGACCAGTGCGGGTCGGAGTACGTGTGCTTGGCCAGCGGCCCGGCGAGCTCCTCCGCCCACTCGGGCTTGATGCGGGCGACGTCGCGCGCCCACAGGCGGGACGTCTCGACGAGCTCGCCGGCCATGATCCACTCCGGCGGCTTCTTGCTCAGCGGCGAGCCGGGGAAGATCGCGAACCGGGCGCCCCGCGCACCGACGTACTCGTTGCGGGCGCGCTTCGCCGCCTGCCGCAGCGCGCGGGCGCGCGCCTCGCCGCGCAGGTGCGCCACCGACGACGCCTTGATCTCGCCGGTGTCCTGCATGCCGATCTGGCTGAGCAGCCCGGCCAGCAGCGATCGGTGGATGGTGTCGTCGTCCCAGACGTGTTTCAGGTCGGCGTCCGACTCGGCCCCGGGTGCGTCCGAAGTCGGGTCGGACGCCTTGCGGCGCGCGGGGCCGGTGGGGGTGTAGCGCATGTCGATGCCGAGCGGCTTGGCCATCTCGCGCAGCTGCGCGACGACGTCCTGCCACTCGCGGATGCGCAGGAAGTTCAGGTACTCCGCCTTGCACAGGCGGCGGAACGCGGACGAGCCCATCTCGTGCTGCTGGCCGCGCACGTACTCCCACAGGTTCAGGGCCGTGAGGAAGTCCGACTTCTGGTCGGTGAACCGGGCGTGCAGCTGGTCGGCCTGCGCGCGGGACTCGGCCGGGCGCTCGCGCGGGTCCTGGATGGACAGCAGGGCCGCGATGATCGCGACCTCGCGCGCGACGCCCTGCTTGGCGCCCTCGATGATCATGCGCGCCAGGCGCGGGTCCATCGGGAGCTGCGCCAGCGTGCGGCCGACGTCGGTGAGCCGCGTCGCGCCGTCCTTCGTCTCCAGCGCGCCCAGCTCGGACAGGAGCTGCACGCCGTCGCGCACGGCCCGCGTGTCCGGGGGCTCGACGAACGGGAACTTCGCGACGTCGTCGGGGGTCTTCACGACGCCGACCGAGATCATCTGCAGCAGCACCGATGCGAGCGACGTGCGCAGGATCTCCGGCTCGGTGAACTCGGGCCGACTCTCGAAGTCGTCCTGCGAGTAGAGCCGGATCGCGACGCCGTCCGCCACGCGGCCGGACCGCCCGGAGCGCTGGTTGGCGCTCGCCTGGCTGATCGGCTCGATCGGCAGCCGCTGCACCTTGGTGGCCTTGGAGTAGCGCGAGATGCGCGCCGTGCCCGGGTCGACGACGTAGTGGATGCCCGGCACCGTCAGCGACGTCTCCGCGACGTTCGTTGACAGCACGATCCGTCGGCCCGGGTGCGACTGGAAGACGCGGTGCTGCTCGGCCGCGGACAGTCGTGAGTACAGCGGCAGGATCTCGACGAAGTCCGGCCGCTTGGCGTCCCGCACGCGGTCCTTGAGGTGTCCCTCGAGCGCGTCCGCGGCATCGTGGATCTCCCGCTCGCCGGAGAGGAACACGAGGATGTCGCCGGGGCCCTCGCGCATCAGCTCGTCGCAGGCCTCGACGATGCCCGTGACCAGGTCCTTCTCCTCGCCCTTGGCCTTCTTGGGCTGGTCCGGGTCCGTGTCCGGGGAGAGCGGGCGCCAGCGGATCTCGACCGGGTAGGTGCGCCCGGTGACCTCGACGACGGGCGCGGCGTCGGGCAGGACGTCGACGACGGCCTCGGGAGCCCCGCCGACCTCGGCGAGGTGCGACGGCGAGAAGTGCGCGGCGAAGCGCTCGGAGTCGATCGTCGCGGACGTGATGACGAGCTTGAGGTCGGGACGCCGTGGCAGCAGCCGCGACAGGTAGCCCAGCAGGAAGTCGATGTTGAGCGACCGCTCGTGCGCCTCGTCGATGACGATCGTGTCGTAGGCGAGGAGGTCCGGGTCCCGCTGGATCTGGGCCAGCAGGATGCCGTCCGTCATCACCTTGACGAGCGTCTCCTCGCTCGAGGTGTCGGTGAACCGCACCTGGTAGCCGACGACGCCGCCGAGCGGCGTCCCCAGCTCCTCGGCGACGCGCTCGGCGACGCTGCGGGCCGCGATCCGCCGCGGCTGCGTGTGCCCGATCTGCCCCGCCCGGCCGCGGCCCAGCTCCAGCAGGATCTTCGGCAGCTGCGTCGTCTTGCCGGAGCCCGTCTCGCCCGCGACGACGACGACCTGGTGGTCGCGGATGGCGGCCGCGATGTCGTCCCGGCGTGCCGAGACCGGCAACTGCTCGGGGTAGACGATCGGCGGCACCTCGACGGCGGCGCGGATCGCGGCGGCCTTCTCCAACTGCTCGCGGTTCACCCGGCGCGGGCCCGCCTTTCGGGGGCCTCGGCCCTGCCCGCGTCCGCGCCCTCGGCCACGACCCCTGCCGTGTCCCCGGTCCTGGGAACGACGCGCACCGCCGTCGTCCGACGACGACTGCGGTGCGGGGCTGTGCTCGGTGCTCACGACGTCCCATTCTCTCAAGCCCCGCAAGGTGATTCGTGCCCGGCTACGCGGCGACCGTCGCGCCCGTCGCCGCTCCCGTCCCCGCGCCGCCGTCGGGCCGCGCCAGGTACCGGCGCAGCGCGACGAAGGCGACCGCGACCACGACCGCGAGCACCACGGTGAGGTACACGCTCGCCTCGGTGCCGAACTCGCCGCCCGTGAGGGCCGCACTCGACCCGTCCGCGGGGGCGAGGCGCACGAGCGTGTTGTCCCGGGCCTCCCCGCTCACCGCGATGCCGAGCACGTTGCCCTGCACCATGTTCCAGCCCGCGTGGATCCCCATGGCCGTCCACAGGGTGCCCTGCCGCAGCACGAGCAGGCTCACGAAGATGCCGAACAGCGTGATGTTGAGCTTCGCCAGGAGGTTGCCGCCGGGGTGGATGAACGCGAACAGCGCCGCGAGGAGCACGACGGCCAGCCAGGCGGGCCACGAGTACAGGTGCCGCTGCAGCAGGAAGCCGCGGAACACGATCTCTTCGCTGCTGCCCTGGATCAGCCAGATCGGCAGGGTGGCCAGGACGAGACCCAGGGCTCCCGTCCGCGTGAGCGTCCCCGGCCCGCCGTCGACCACGACCAGCTGCCCGGACAGGATCGACGGCAGCGCGCCGAGCGTGACGAGCGCCCCGCCGAGCACGAGACCTCCCAGCAGCCGGGCCCACCAGCGGCGGTCGCGCAGCCCGAGCGACCCTGCCGGGCGCCGCTCGTAGAGCACCACCCACAGCAGCACGATGGCGATGGGCCACAGGTCGGTGACGCCCTCGATCACCTGCGACGCGAAGCTGGACAGGTCGTTTCCGTGGCCGGTCGCGATGCGGATGCCGGCGCCGATCACCACCTGCACCACCAGCACGGCGAGCACGATGCCGACGACGTACGTCAGCCAGATCGGCGTCCGGCGGCGGCCCTCGTCGATCGCGCGGACGAACGGCAGGTCACGGACGCGCACCGTCGGCGCCCTCCGCCTCGACGGCAGGGGTTGCATCGGACGCCGTGCGCTCGTCGGCACCGCGGATCACCCACGCGACCACGGCGAGCCCGAGCAACCCGATCAGCGGGGTGGCGAGGCCCGCGACCGGCACCGTCTCGTCGTCGACGAAGTTCACCGTGAACACCGACACGTCCCACAGCCCGTGCAGCACCATCGACCACACCAGCGAACCGGTGACGCGCCGCAGGATGTAGAACACGGTGCCGGACCCGGCCGCGATCAGGGCCTGGAGCAGCGCCTTCTCGGGCGCCAGGCCGGAGACGGTGTTGGCCAGGTGCATCGCGCCGAACAGCAGGGTGCTCAGCAGCCACACCCCGGCCTCCCGGTAGCGCGAGCGCAGGGCGACCAGCAGGACGCCGCGGGCGGCCAGCTCCTCGCAGAATCCCACGCCGACGCCGAGCAGCAGCAGCGCGATCAGGAAGGAGGCGTCGAACGCGGACCACTCGGTCTGTGCGAAGCTCACCAGCGCGAGCATCGCCATGAGGACGGGCACGACGACGGGCCACCGGCGCGCGCTGGGATGCCGGTCGTGCAGCGCGGGCCGCCACCAGCCGAGGGCGGTCGTGACGGCGACGAGGTAGACCGCACCGACCACGAACGACGGCACCGTGACGCGGTAGATCGACTCCGCGCTCGCCCCCACCTCGTCGAACGGCACCCCGGAGATCTCGGCCACCACCACGACGATCACCAGGTACCCCACGAGCACCGCCACCCCGATCCATGCACGAGGCCGTACGCGCACGACACCACCAGCCTTCCGCTCGACGTTCCCGGACGTGCACGGCTCCGTCGCCGCGCCTTCATCGTCGGGGCGGTCGGCGCTTCCCGCGACCGGACGTCACGGCGCCCGGCTGACGGCGACGTCGCCCGGAGGCGGCCCGGAGAAGCTCACCGGCGAGGCGACGAAGAGCCCCGCCGCGAGCACGGCGAGCACCGTCCCGGCGGCGCACCACCGGGTCACGACCGTCGCCGCCCGGGCCTGGAGGGTGCGGCGCGCGAGGACCACGACCCCGAGCCCGGCCAGGCCGCCCGCGGTGTTGACGACGACGTCGGTGACGTCCGAGCTCCCCACCGCCAGCACGTACTGCGCGACCTCGAGAAGCGCGCTCGCGCCCGCGAGGGTGCCGGCGACCTTCCACCACGGCCACGCCGGCGCGAGGAGCCCGAGGTAGACGCCGAAGGGTAGGAAGATCACGAGGTTCAGCATCAGCTCGACGGGCTCGCTGGCACCCGCGTGGGCGGTGGCCACGAACGGCACGAGCTTGACGACGCGCTGCCCCGCCTCGCCGGTCCAGGGGACGCCGAGCTTCCACAGCACGAGCCACGTGAGCAGGACGAGGTACGTCGCGAACAGCAGGGGCAGGAGCCGCGGGCGCGGCGCGGGGACGGTCATCGCCCCAGCCCACCCGTCGCCATGTTGCGGGAGCGTATGCGAATCACGCCGCGCCGTGTGGCGATGCTCGAGCGCGACGACGTACCGGGAGCCCTTCGGGGGGCCCGGGCTCAGGGCAGGTCGACTCAGGGCAGGTCGACGTAGAGCCGCCGGTCGGTGCCCCCGCCGCGCGTCGGGTGGCTGCCGGGTGCGTGCAGGAACCACTCGTCCACCGTCAGCACGTACAGCCGCAGGTCGGACTCGCCCGAGAGCTCGGCGGGGGTGAACGGGCTCAGGCCGCGGGGGTCGGCGTACGCGGCCGCGCAGCGTTCGGCCAGCTCGTCGTCCGGCACCTGCCGGGCGCGCCCGGTCACGTAGACCGCCTCGCCGGCGCCGATCGCGCGGGTCGAGTCGAAGACGACGGCGTCGACCCGCGGTTCGGTCGCGACGTTGCGGGAGTGGTGCGCCCGGGGGTTCGACACCCAGTACAGGTCGCGGCCTGCCTGGGTGAAGAAGACGGGCGAGGCGTGCGGGGCGCCGTCGGCGTCGACGGTCGCGAGCACCAGGTACCGGACGGCGGTAAGGACGCGGCGGGCGTCGGCGACGAGGTCGGGGTCGGCGGGGGGCGGGGGGCCCTGCGGGGGAACGGTCATGCGGGGGTGGACCGGCGCCCCGGACCGGAGTCATCGGGGCGCCGGTCGGTCCGGCTCACGGCACGCGGTAGCCCGCGGCGCGGAACAGCTCGTACCACTCGGCCCGCGTGAGCGGGAGGTCCGAGCCCTGCGCGGCGCCGGCGACGCGCTCCGGCGTCGTCGTGCCGAGCACCACCTGCATCCCCGCCGGGTGACGCGTGATCCACGCGACCGCGATCGCGATGGGCGGCACGTCGTACTTCGCCGCGAGGCGGTCGATCACGGCGTTGAGCTCGGGGTAGTCGTCCGAGCCGAGGAACACGCCGGTGAAGAAGCCGGCCTGGAACGGCGACCAGGCCTGCACGGTGATGTCGTGCAGGCGGCAGTAGTCGAGGATGCCGCCGCCGTCGAGGGTGAGCGACTGGGTCTCGCCGGCCATGTTGGCCGCCACGCCCTGCGCCACGATCGGCGCGTGCGTGATCGACAGCTGCAGCTGGTTCGCGACGATCGGCTGCCGCACCGAGCGCTTCAGCAGCTCGATCTGGCCGGGGGTGTGGTTGGAGACGCCGAAGGCGCGGACCTTGCCCGCCGACTCGAGATCGTCGAACGCGCGCGCGACCTCGTCCGGCTCGACGAGCGCGTCCGGGCGGTGCAGCAGGAGCACGTCGAGGTAGTCGGTCCCCAGGGCCTGCAGCGAGGCGTCGACGGACTCCACCAGGTGCTCGTACGAGAAGTCGAAGTACGGCCCCTCGCGCACGATGCCGGCCTTGGACTGGATGGTGAGCTGCTCACGCTCCGACGGCGTGAGCTGCATCGCCTCGGCGAAGCGGCGCTCGCAGCCGTGCAGCTCCTCGCCGTACACGTCGGCGTGGTCGACGAAGTCGATGCCGGCGTCGCGGCCGGTGCGGACCAGCTCGCGGACGGCGTCGTCGTCCAGCTGCTGGATGCGCATGAGGCCGAGCACGACGTTCGGGACCTGGCGGCCGGTGGTGCCCAGGGGGACGGTTCTCATGAGTGGTCTACCTCGATCGGGGGAGAGGTGTGGCGGTGGGGGTGGTGCGGCGGGCTCAGGAGCCCGACAGTTCAGGAGTCGGAGAGCGCGGCGAGCTCGTCGGCGGTGAGGACGAGGTCCACGGCGCGCGCGGAGTCCTCGATGCTCGCCGGCCGCGACGCCCCGGGGATGGGGACGACGACGGGCGCCAGCGCGAGCTCCCACGCGAGCGTGACCTGCTGCGGGCTCACGCCGTGGGCCTCGGCGACGCGGCCGAACGCGGCGTGCGCCGTGCCGACCTCGCCGGCCCGGTTGATCCCGCCGAGCGGGGACCAGGGCAGGAACGCGATCCCGAGGGCCGCGCAGTGCTCGAGCTCGGCCAGGCTGGAGCGGAACGCCGGCGAGAACTGGTTCTGCACCGACGCGAGGCGCCCGCCCAGCACCTCGTTCGCCTCGTCGATCTGGGCGACGCTCGCGTTCGAGATGCCGGCCTGGACGATGACGCCCTCGTCGAGCAGCTCGACCAACGCACCGACCGACTCGGCGTACGGCACGGCGGGGTCCGGGCGGTGGAACTGATAGAGCCCGATCGCCTCGACGCCGAGGCGGCGGGCGGACTCCCGGGCGGCCTTCTTGAGGTGCTCGGGGCGCCCGTCGCGGGTCCACGACCCGTCGCCGGGGCGCAGGTGGCCGCCCTTGGTGGCGACCAGGACGGCGGACGTGTCGCCGCCCCAGGAGCGCAGCGCGCGGGCGATGAGCTCCTCGTTGTGGCCGACCTCGCCGGCGTCGCGGTGGTAGGCGTCGGCGGTGTCGACGAGGGTGACCCCCGCGTCGAGCGCGGCGTGGATCGTGGCGACCGAGCGTGCCTCGTCGGGGCGGCCCTCGATGGACATCGGCATGCCGCCGAGCCCGATCGCGCTGACGGTCTGGGTTCCGATCGTGCGAGCTTCCACGGCTCTCCTTGTGTCGTCGGTGCCCCCGACGATAGGAAGATCACCGTTGATGAGTCCAACAACTGGACGTGATGGGTTTCAGCACGGGGAGCGATCAATGGAGCTGCGGCAGATGGAGTACCTCGTCGCGGTGGCGGAGGAGGGCCACTTCACGCGCGCGGCGGCGCTGTGCGGCGTCACGCAGTCCGGGCTGTCCGCCGCGATCCGCAACCTCGAGCGCGAGCTCGGCGCCGACCTGTTCCTGCGCACCACGCGACAGGTCGCGCTCACGGACGCCGGGCGGGCGCTGCTGCCGTTCGCACGGCGCATGCTCGCCCAGGCGGCCGCGGGCCGCGACGCCGTCGTGCGCGCGAGCCACCAGATCTCGGGCCGCCTGCGGCTCGGGGCCGAGCAGTGCCTCGGCGTGGTCGACGTCGCGCCCCTGCTCGAGCGGTTCCGCCTGCGCTACCCGCTCGTGGACGTCCAGTTCACCCAGGCGGGCTCGCGCGAGCTCACCGCCCAGGTGCGCGCGGGCGACCTCGACGTCGCCTTCGTCGCCGCCACCGAGCACCTCGGCGCGTTGCGCCGGCTCGAGCTCGGGCGCCGCCCGATCGTCCTGCTGACCCACGCGACCGACCCCCTCGCCGCCGCGCCCGCGGTCGCCTGGGAGGACCTCGTCGACCGCGACTTCGTCGACTTCCGCGAGCAGTGGGCGATCCGGCGGCTCGCCGACGCCGCCTTCGCCGACCGGCACCTCGAGCGACGCGTGCGGATGAGCGTGGACGACGTCCACACGCTGCTCGACTTCGTGCAGCGCGGCCTCGGCATCGCCGTCGTGCCGCAGCACGTCGCCGCCAAGCCGCAGGCGGCAGGGCTGGCTGTGCTGGACCTCCCCGCTCGCGGGACGCCCGAGTGGGTGGTCGCCGCGATCGCCTCGCCGACGGCCGAGCCCACCGCGGCGCGCCTGCTGGAGCTCGTGGGGGAGGCCAACCTGGCCGTCGCGCAGCCGGCGTGACCGGGTCCCGGGCCGGGCGTCCGGCCGGTAGGTCGTTCGTTCGGTCGGGCGGTCGGAGTAGCGTCGGCACGGCCCGACCGCCGGGCCCCCGAGGAGGTCTTCGATGCGCGTCGCCGTCCTGGACGACTACCAGCAGGTCGCCCACCGCTTCGCCGACTGGGCGGGTCTGGGGGCGGAGGAGGTCGCGTTCCTCGACCACCCGCTGCCCGACGACGACGCCGTGGCCGCGGCGCTCGACGGGTACGACGTCGTGGTGGCGATGCGGGAGCGCACGCCGTTCACCGCCGCGCGGCTGGCGCGGCTGCCCGACCTGCGGCTGCTGGTGACGACCGGGCGCCAGAACGCGTCGATCGACCTCGACGCCGCCCGCGAGCGCGGCGTCGTCGTGTGCGGCACGGAGTCGCCCGCGAACGCCACGCCCGAGCTCACGTGGGCGCTGATCCTCGCCGTGCTGCGGCACCTGCCGGCGGAGGACCGGGCAATGCGCGACGGCGGGTGGCAGCACACCGTCGGGGGCGACCTCGAGGGGCGTCGGCTGGGTCTGGTCGGGCTGGGCCGGATCGGCTCGAGGGTGGCGCGCGTCGGGCTGGCGTTCGGGATGGACGTCGTCGCCTGGAGCCAGAACCTCGACCCGGGGCGCGCCGCGCAGGCCGGCGTGCGCGCCGTCGCGAAGGACGCGCTGTTCGCGACGTCGGACGTCGTCACCGTGCACTACACGCTGAGCGACCGCAGCCGCGGCATCGTGGGCGCCGGCGACCTCGCGCGCATGAAGCCCACCGCCGTGCTCGTCAACACCTCGCGCGGCCCGCTCGTCGACACCGGCGCGCTGCTCGCCGCGCTGCACGACGGCCGCATCGGCGGGGCCGGGCTCGACGTGTACGACGTCGAGCCGCTGCCCGCCGACCACCCGCTGCGGTCCGCGCCGCGCACCGTGCTCACCCCGCACCTCGGCTACGTCACCGAGGCCACGTACCGCACGTTCTACGGGCAGGCGGTCGAGGACGTCGCCGCATGGGCGGCCGGGGAGCCGCGGCGCGTGCTGACGTAGTCGGCGTCAGACCGACATTCCGGCGCCGTCGAGCGTCGACGTGGTCACGGAGAAGAACGACAGCATGCCGCCGAACACGACGAGCCCCATGAAGACGGCGTAGAGCACCGCGAGCGACGAGAAGATGATCGACAGCCAGAGGCCCCACCGGCCCAGCGGGTTGTCGACGCCGGCACGCTTCGACTCCGACAACGCCATCGCGGAGACGACGATCCCGGCGGGCGCGACGACGAACGCCAGCACGAAGCCGACGATGCCCATCGTCCGGCCGGGCGGTTCGGGCGCGTAGGCGGGGTACGGGTAGCCCTGAGGCGGGTACTGCCCCTGCGGCGGCTGCGGGTAGCCGGGCTGGGGATAGCCGGGCTGCGGGTACCCGGGCTGCGGGGCCTGCTGCTCCCCGGCCTGCGGCGCCGGCTGCTGGCCGGGCTGCGAGTACGGCTGGTACGGCTGGTAGGGATCGCTCACGGGGACAGTGTCGCGGAGCGGCGGCCCCGCGCCAAGGGCGTCGTCACGACGGCGGCACGGCGCGGGCGTACCGCGCCGCCAGCGCGCGCAGGTGCTCCACCAGCTCGGGCGGCTCGGTGACGTGGAAGTCGAGGCCGAGCATGCCGATCCACACGGCCACGACCTCGACGCTGTCGCCACCGGTGACGAGCACGCTGCGCCCGTCGGGCAGCGCGCCGACGGTGCCGACGGCCGGGTTGATGCGGGCGAGGACCTCCTCGGCGGCCGCGTCCACGACGATGCGGGCGTGCACGGCCCAGCCGGTGCGTGCGACCTCCCGCACCACGAACTCGGAGAAGTCGCCGGGGAACGGCACGGGGTGGAAGCGGCGCCCACCCGGTGTGCGCAGCCGTAGCCAGTCCATGCGGTACGGCGCCCAGGCGCCGTCGTCGGGCCCGGCCGGGCCGACCGTGCGCGCGACGAGGAACCACCGCCGCTGCCAGGAGACGAGGTGGTAGGGCTCCAGCTCGACGGGCTCGTCCCGGTAGAGGGCGCGCAGGCCCTGGCGGTCCCGGATGGCGTCGGCGACGGCGGCCAGGGTGCCGGAGTCGACGCCCGGGTCCTCGACGTTGGAGCCCGTGTTCTCCGGGCCGGTGGTGCTCGCGTCCCGGATGGCGGCCAGCCGGCGGCGCAGCCGGTCGGGCAGCACCTGCTCCAGCTTGGTCAGCGCGGACCGGCCGGACTCCTCGAACCCGGCGGTCGCCGTCGCGGCGCGCAGGCCGACGGCCACCGCGACGGCCTCCGCGTCGTCGAGCAGCAGCGGGGGCAGCCGGGCGCCGGCGCCGAGCCGGTACCGGCCACCGGGCCCGCGCACCGCGTGCACCGGGTAGCCCAGCTCGCGCAGCCGCGCGATGTCGTTGCGGACGGTGCGGTCGGTGACGTCGAGCCGGTCGGCGAGCTCGGCGCCCGACCAGTCGGGCCGCGACTGGAGCAGGCCGAGCAGCGCCAGCAGCCGTGCCGAGGTGGACCCCATCGCGACCTCCCGGGGACGCGCCGAAAACTCGTCGGAACCCGTCGAGAATAACGGAAAGAACCGTTCCTGAACCCTTCCTACGGTAGGTGTCAGGAGCTCGGGGAGGGACCCGGCTCACGACCTCGGGAGTACGCCATGACCGCCTCGACGACCGCCCTGGAGCTCCGCCCCTTCTCCGTGCACGTGTCGCAGGCCGACCTCGACGACCTGCGCGAGCGCCTCGAGCGCACCCGCTTCGCGCCCGCCGCGCCCGGCGACTCGTGGGAGTACGGCACCCCCGAGTCCTACCTGCGCGCCATGGTCGAGCGGTGGAAGGGCTTCGACTGGCGCGCGGTCGAGGGTCGGCTCAACGCCTTCCCGCAGTTCACCGCCGAGATCGACGGCCAGCCGCTGCACTTCCTGCACGTGCGCTCGCCGCACCCGGACGCGACACCCCTGCTGCTCGCGCACACCTACCCCGGCTCGGTGCTCGACTTCCTCGACATGATCGGCCCGCTGGTCGACCCGGAGGCCCACGGCGGACGGGCGGAGGACGCCTTCGACGTCGTCGTCCCGTCCATGCCCGGCTTCGGCTTCTCGACGCCGCTGGTGGGCGGGGAGTGGACGATGGCGCGCGTCGCGCGCACGTACGACGCCCTGATGCGCGGGCTCGGCTACGACTCGTACGGCGTCCACGGCAGCGACGGCGGGGCCATGGTGGGCCGCGAGCTCGCCGTCCTCGACCCCGAGGGCTTCCGCGGCGCGCACGTGCTGCACCTGTTCTCCTTCCCGTCCGGCGCGCCGGGGGAGATGGACGACTTCGGGCCGAAGGAGTACGCGGCCCTCGCGCACGCCCAGTGGTTCCAGTCGGTGGGCGGCTACAACGCGATGAACGCGTCCCGGCCGCAGACGGTCGCCGCCGGCCTGGCGGACTCGCCGGTCGGGACGCTGGCGTACTCCGAGCTCTTCGAGAGCTTCGGCAACGGCACGTCGCTCGTCACCGCCGACCAGGTGCTGGCCCAGGCGTCGCTCTACTGGCTGACCAACACCTACGCGACGGCCGCGCGCTACCACTACGCGGAGCAGCGGTCCGGCGCGGAGCCCGTCGTGAGCACGGGGCGCCTCGGCGTCGCCGTCTTCAAGGACGACTTCCAGACCATCCGCAGCCTCGCCGAGCGCGACAACGCGCGCATCGAGCACTGGTCAGAGTTCCCGCGCGGCGGCCACTTCGCGGCCATGGAGGTGCCCGACGATGTCGTCGCCGACCTGCGGGTCTTCTTCGGCTGAGGTGTAGCGGCGGTCTGTTCGGCAGGGAGCTGATCACTTCGGCACGGGTAGCTGCCGAACAGATCGGCTCCCTGCCGAACAGATCCGTGCGGCATGGTGGAATCGGAGGGTGTTCACCCGCTCCCGCTCCCACCTCGACCTGGTCCCCCGCCGCGTGCGCGTGCATGCCGTCCGCGAGCTGAGCGGCACGCTGCGCCGCACGACGTTCCGCGACGTCGACGGCGCGGACCCCGCCGCCGCGACGTCCCTGGCGGCGCTGCGGGCGCCCGGCCCGGAGGACCACGTGAAGGTGTTCCTGCCCGACCCGGCCACCGGCGAGCTGCACGCCCCGACCCTCGCCGCGGACGGCGGCCTCCAGCGCCCGACGGGCGTCGTGTCGATCTCGCGCGACCTCACGGTCCGCGCCGTGCGTGCGGTGGACGGGGTGGCTGAGGTCGACGTCGACTGGGTGCTGCACGGCGACGACGGCCCGGCCTCGGCGTGGGCGGCCCGCGCGGCGGAGGGCGACGAGGTGGTGCTCGCCGGGCCGAGCGGCAGCGCGGAGCTGCCCGACGGAATCGGGCGGCTCACGCTCGCCGGCGACGAGACCGGCCTGCCCGCCCTCGCGCGCTGGGCGGAGGCCGTCGGCCCGGACGTCCCCGTGACGGCGATCGTCGAGATCGGCGACGACGTCGACGAGGCCCACGTCGAGGGCGAGCTGGCCGGCGCGACCGTCGAGATCCTCTACCGCACCGACGGCCCCGGGCAGCTCGCCGACGCCGTCCGCTCCCTGGGCGGGCTGGAGGCCGACGAGCTGTTCGTCGGGCTCGGCGAGGCCGGCGACCTCGTCCCCGTGCGCCGCTACCTGCGCCGCGAGCTGGGGCTCCCCGCCGAGCAGGTGCTGGTCTCCGGCTACTGGCGGCGCGGGGTGGTCAACCTCGACCACCACCTGCCCGTCGACCCGACCGACCCGGACTGACGGGACGCGTCAGGCGACGGCGCTCTGCGTCTCGCCGCGCAGCGCGTCGATCTGCTCGTGGAGCCTGGAGAGCTGGTCGGCGACCTGGCTCGCGCCCTTGTCGCGGGCCTCGCCGGTCACGTACCGGACCTCGGCGGACGCGGCCTCGAGCGCGACCTGCGCGTCCTCCAGGGCGACGACGGCGCCGTCGGCGGAGGTGGCGGCGCGGGCGAGGGCGTCGCGCGCCTCGTCGGTCGCGGCCTGCGCGGAGCTGATCGCGTCGGCGACCTGGGTGCGCAGCGCGGCGGGCACCTCGGTGGCCCGCTGCAGCTGCTGGAGGTCGACGTCGAGGGCCTCGGCCTGGCTCTTCGCGTCGGCGATGAACGACTGGACGTCCTCGGTGGGGGCGGAACACGCGCCCAGCATCATGGTCACGGCGAGCAGGCTCACCGCGGCCAGACGGGTCGTCGTCTTGCCCTTCGAAGTCGTCGCTGACGTCATGGGCACGATTCTGCCCTGCTGACCTGAATAAACCCTTACGACGACGTGGAGATCTTGCACACAGCCCTCCTTCCGTCATCGCGCGCTCACCGGATCGCTCACCGGATGTCGCAGCGCGCGACCGGGGGCACGATGACCCCCATGAGCGCGCTGACGACGTCCGAGCTGACGGCGATCTACACCGACCTCCACGCCCACCCCGAGCTCGGGTTCGCCGAGCACCGCACCGCCGGCATCGTCGCCGAGCGCCTGCGCGGGTGGGGCTTCGACGTGCACGAGGGGATCGGGGGCACGGGGGTGGTCGGCGTCCTCGCGCACGGAGCCGGTCCGCGCGTGCTGCTGCGCGCGGACATGGACGGGCTGCCCGTCACGGAGCGCACCGGCCTGCCGTACGCGTCCACGGACACCGCGACGACGCCGGAGGGGCGCGAGTCCGGCACCATGCACGCCTGCGGGCACGACGTGCACGTCACCTGCCTGCTGGGTGCGGCCGCCGCGCTCGCGGGGCGGGACGACTGGTCGGGCACGCTCGTCGTCCTGTTCCAGCCGGCGGAGGAGGTCGGAGAGGGCGCCCGGCGGATGGTCGCGGACGGGCTCTACGACCGCATCGGCGTGGTGCCCGACGTCGTGCTGGGCCAGCACGTGATGCCGCTGCCGGTGGGTGTCGTGAGCCTGACGTCCGGGACGGCGATGGCGGCGGCGGACTCGCTGCGCATCACCATGCACGGCTCCGGCGGGCACGGCTCCAGCCCGGAGGCCACCGTCGACCCGGTGGTGATGGCCGCCGCCACGGTGCTGCGGCTGCAGGGCATCGTGGCGCGCGAGGTCGGCGCCACCGAGTCGGCCGTCGTGACCGTCGGATCGGTGCAGGCGGGCACGCAGGCCAACGTCATCCCCGACCGGGCGGACCTGCTGGTGAACGTGCGCACCTTCGACGCCGGCGTCCGCGAGCGGGTGCTCGCCGCGATCCATCGCATCGTCGACGCGGAGGCCGCCGCGTCCGGCGCGCCGCAGCCTCCCGAGTACACGTCCGTCGCCACGTTCAACCTCACCACGAACGACCAGGCCGCGAGCGCCCGCACCCGGGTCGTGCTCGAGCGGACGCTGGAGGCGCAGCGCTCCCGCGTGGAGGCGGCCGGTGGGCACCCGCAGGTCGTGAGCCTGCCGCCGATGCCCGGGTCGGAGGACGTCGGCGACCTCGCGACGGCGGCCGGCGTGCCGCTGGTCTACTGGTTCCTCGGCGGGTTCGACGCCGCGCTCTTCGCCGGCTTCGACCCCGCCGCCGCGACCGGGATGGGCGGGCTGCCCGACGGAGTGGCGCCGAACCACTCGCCGTTCTTCGCGCCGGTCCCCGAGCCGACCCTCGACCTCGGCGTCGCGACCCTGGTCGCGGCGGCGGAGGAGTGGCTGGGCTGACCCACGCTCGATTCCCCCGGCGGGTCAGCGGGCGCCCAGGCGGCGGCTGATCTCGGCGGCGGCGCGGCCTGCGGCAGCGGCGAGGTCCGCGCGGCGGTCGTCGTCGACGTCGTCGGACCAGAACGTGAGCGCGACGCCCGCCACGGGGTGGCCGGTGTGGTCCAGGGCGGCGTGCGCGACGGACGCGAGGCCGGTCGTGACCTCGCCGTCCTCGGTGGCGTGGCCGCGGCGGCGGGTGTCGCGCAGCACCTCGCGCAGGTCGCGCAGGGTGCGCGGCCCGACGCCCGTGCGGTCGGCGAGCGCCGCCGCCGACGGGAACAGCGCGCGCACCTGCGCGGCCGGCAGCAGTGCGAGCACCGCACGGCCGCTGGCGGTGAGGTGGCTGGGCAGGCGCACGTCGACGTCGGTCACCAGGCTGGGCCGGTGCGGCGCGCGCTGCTCCACGAGGTACAGCACCTCCCGGCCGTGCAGGACGGCGAGGTGCGCACTCTCGCCGGTCGTCTCCACGAGCCGCGCGACGACGGGGCGCGCCAGCCGTGCGAGCGGCGCCTGCCGCGCGTACGCCGACCCGAGCGACAGCGACGCCGTCCCGAGCCCGTAGCGGTGCTCCTCCGGCAGGTGGGTCACGAAGCCCTCGTCCACCAGCACCGTGAGCAGGTGGTAGACGGTGGAGCGCGGCAGGCCCAGGTGCTGCGCCACCGCCGCGGCCGGGACCGGGCCCGCCTGCGCCGCGAGGTACGTCAGCACCCGCAGCGTGCTCCGCGCCGCGGGGACGTCCGCCACGGTCATCTCCTCTCGTCGTCCCACCGCGAGGTAGTGCCTTCTGTCCTCCGGTAGGTCGCGGGGTGCACTACCGGAGGACGGAAGGCACTACCTCGCGAGCGGCTCGGCGGTGTCTGGGATCCCAGACTGAACCTCGGCGAACCCCGTGTCCAGCGGCCCCGCGACGGTGTGTGCTGGCCACATGTCCGCAACGCTGCAGCAGGCCGGCGACCCCGCCGGCCGCACGACGACCCACTCGGTCGCGCCCCTGTCCGACGTCGTCGTCGAGGTCACGGGAGATCCCCTGACCGTCGACGACGTCGTGGCGGTCGCCCGGCACGGCGCGCGGGTGCGCCTCACCGACCGCGCGCTGGCGGGGATGGCCGGGAGCCGCGCCGTCGTCGAGTCGCTGGCCGACGACGACCGCCCGCACTACGGCGTCTCGACCGGCTTCGGCGCCCTCGCCCGCCGCCACATCCCCACGGACAAGCGGGCCCAGCTGCAGCTGGGGCTGGTGCGCTCGCACGCCGCGGGCAGCGGCCCCGAGGTGGAGCGCGAGGTGGTGCGCGCGCTGCAGCTGCTGCGCCTGGCCACGCTCGCCACCGGCCGCACGGGCGCGCGCCCCGTCGTCGCCGAGACGTACGCGGCGATGCTCAACGCGGGCGTCACGCCCGTCGTGCACGAGTACGGCTCCCTCGGCTGCTCCGGCGACCTCGCGCCCCTGGCGCACGTCGCGCTGGCCGCGCTCGGGGAGGGGCGGGTCCGCGACGCCGACGGCGAGCTGCGGGACGGGGGAGAGGCGCTCGCGGCGGCCGGCATCGCGCCGCTGGAGCTGCGGGAGAAGGAGGGCCTGGCCCTCATCAACGGCACGGACGGCATGCTCGGCATGCTCTGCCTCGCCCTCGACGACCTGCACCGCCTGCTCACGACGGCGGACGTCGCGGCGGCCTCCAGCGTGGAGGCGCTGCTCGGCTCGGACGCGCCGTTCGCGGCGGACCTCGTCGGGATGCGCCCGCACCCGGGGCAGGCGGCGTCGGCCGCGAACCTGCGGGCTCTGCTCGCGGGGTCGCCCGTCGTGGCGAGCCACCGGACCCTCGACGCCGACGGCCGCCCCGAGTGCACCCGCGTGCAGGACGCGTACTCGCTGCGCTGCGCGCCGCAGGTGCACGGCGCCGCGCGCGACACGGTCGACCACGCGGAGGCGGTCGCGGGGCGCGAGCTCGCCTCGGCGATCGACAACCCTGTCGTCACGGTGGACGGCCGGGTCGAGTCGAACGGCAACTTCCACGGCGCGCCCGTCGCGTACGTGCTCGACTTCCTCGCGATCGCCGTGGCCGACGTCGCGAGCATGAGCGAGCGGCGCACAGACCGGTTCCTCGACGTCGCGCGTAACGAGGGCCTGCCCGCGTTCCTCGCCGACGACCCGGGCGTCGACTCCGGCCTGATGATCGCCCAGTACACGGCCGCCGGGATCGTCTCGGAGCTCAAGCGGCTGGCCGCGCCGTCGAGCGTCGACTCCATCCCGTCGTCGGCGATGCAGGAGGACCACGTGTCCATGGGCTGGGCCGCCGCCCGCAAGCTGCGCCGCGCCGTCGACGGCCTGGGCCGCGTACTCGCCGTCGAGCTCATGACCGCCGCCCGCGCCCTCGACCTGCGCTGCACCCCCGCGACGGGCCTGTCGCCGGCCGCGGGCACCGGCGCCGTCCACGCGCTGCTGCGCGCCGCCGTCCCCGGCCCCGGGCCGGACCGGTTCCTCGCCCCCGAGATCGAGGCCGTGACGCGGCTCGTGGTCGGCGGCGAGGTCGTCACCGCCGCCGGTGCCGCCGTCGGCCCGCTCCGCTGACCCCACGACCGAAGGAGACCGTGATGGCCTACGACCGCGGCACCCCCGTCCCCGTCCGCGCCCCGCGCGGCACGACGCTCACGGCCCGCAGCTGGCAGACCGAGGCGCCGCTGCGGATGCTCATGAACAACCTCGACCCCGAGGTGGCGGAGCGCCCCGACGACCTCGTCGTCTACGGCGGCACCGGCCGCGCCGCGCGCGACTGGCCGAGCTACCACGCCATCGTCCGCACCCTCACGACGCTGGGCGAGGACGAGACGCTGCTCGTCCAGTCGGGCAAGCCGGTGGGCGTGATGCGCACGCACGAGTGGGCGCCGCGGGTGCTCATCGCGAACTCGAACCTCGTGGGCGACTGGGCCACGTGGCCTGAGTTCCGGAAGCTCGAGGCGCAGGGCCTCACGATGTACGGCCAGATGACGGCCGGGTCGTGGATCTACATCGGCGCGCAGGGCATCCTCCAGGGCACGTACGAGACGCTCGCCGCGGTGGCCGCCAAGCGGTTCGGCGGCACGCTCGCCGGCACCCTCACCCTCACCGGCGGGTGCGGCGGGATGGGCGGCGCGCAGCCGCTGGCCGTGACGCTCAACGGCGGCGCGTGCCTCGTGGTCGACGTCGACCGGTCGCGCCTGGAGCGGCGGGTGCGCGAGCGCTACCTCGACGAGGTCGCGGACGACCTGGACGACGCCGTCCGCCGCGTCGAGGCGGCGAAGGCCGGGCGCCGGGCGCTGTCGGTCGGGGTCGTGGGGAACAGTGCGGAGGTCGTGCCGGAGCTGCTGCGTCGCGGCGTCGCGGTGGACGTCGTCACGGACCAGACGTCGGCGCACGACCCGCTGTCGTACCTGCCCGTCGGCGTGTCCGTCGACGAGTGGCACGACTACGCCGCCGCCAAGCCGGAGGAGTTCACCGACCGGGCGCGCGAGTCGATGGCCCGGCACGTGGAGGGCATGGTCGGCTTCCTCGACGCGGGCGCCGAGGTGTTCGACTACGGCAACTCGATCCGCGACGAGGCGCGCCGCGGCGGCTTCGACCGCGCCTTCGACTTCCCCGGCTTCGTGCCCGCGTACATCCGGCCGCTGTTCGCGCAGGGCAAGGGCCCGTTCCGCTGGGCCGCGCTGTCCGGCGACCCGCGCGACATCGCCGCCACCGACAAGGCCGTCCTCGACCTCTTCCCCGACGACGACCACCTGCACCGCTGGATCCGCGCCGCCCAGGAGCGCGTCGCGTTCCAGGGCCTGCCCGCCCGCATCTGCTGGCTCGGGCACGGCGAGCGCGACCGCGCGGGGCTGGCGTTCAACGACCTCGTCGCGTCCGGGGAGGTGAGCGCGCCGGTCGTCATCGGGCGCGACCACCTCGACTCCGGGTCCGTGGCCTCCCCGTACCGGGAGACGGAGGGCATGGCCGACGGCTCCGACGCCATCGCCGACTGGCCGCTGCTCAACGCGCTCACCGCCGCGTCGTCGGGCGCCACCTGGGTGTCGCTGCACCACGGCGGCGGCGTCGGCATGGGGCGGTCCATCCACGCCGGCCAGGTGTCCGTCGCGGACGGCACCGACCTCGCCGCGCAGAAGCTGGCGCGGGTGCTGTCCAACGACCCGGGCCTCGGTGTCCTGCGGCACGTCGACGCCGGGTACGACGACGCCGCGGCCGCCGCCGCGCGGGGCGGGCTGCGCGTGCCCATGCTGGAGACGGACCCCGACACGGAGGTGTGACGTGCGCGAGGTGGAGCACCCCGGCGGGTCGCACCCGGCCACGCTGATCCTGGGGATCGGCGAGCTCACGACCAACGCGCCCGAGGCGGTCGGCGTCGACCCCGTGGACGACCCGACGGGCGTCGTTCGGGACGCCGCCCTGCTGCTCGACGGCGGGCGCGTGGTCTGGGCGGGACCGGAGAGCGTGTGCGCGGACGGGGTCGAGGGGGCGCTGGGCCGCGCGCCGGACCGCGTCGTCGGGGTCGACGGGCGCGCAGTGATCCCCGGGTTCGTGGACTCGCACAGCCACCTCGTGTTCGCCGGCGACCGGTCAGCCGAGTTCGAGGCGCGCATGGCCGGCCGCCCGTACGCCGCGGGCGGCATCCGCACCACGGTCGCGGCCACGCGCGCGGCGTCGGACGACGAGCTGCGGGCGAACCTGCGCCGGCACGTCGACCAGGCGCTCGCGCAGGGCACCACGACGTTGGAGACCAAGAGCGGCTACGGGCTGTCCGTCGACGACGAGGCCCGGTCCCTGCGGCTGGCGGCGGAGATCACCGACGAGGTGACCTTCCTCGGCGCGCACGTCGTGCCGCCGGAGTTCTCCGGCGACCCGGACGGCTACGTCGACCTCGTCGTCGGCGACATGCTCGCCGCGTGCGCCCCGCACGCCCGCTGGGTGGACGTGTTCTGCGAGACCGGCGCGTTCACGCCCGAGCAGTCGCGGCGGGTCCTCGAGGCGGGCGCCGCCGCCGGGCTGGGCGTGCGGGCGCACGCGAACCAGCTCGGTGAGGGGGAGGGCGTGCGCCTCGCCGTCGAGCTCGGCGCCGCCGCCGTCGACCACTGCACCTACCTGTCCGACGACGACGTCGCGGCGCTCGCGGGCTCGTGGTCGGGTTCCGGGCCCGGTGCGGCGCACGGGACCGTCGCGACGCTGCTGCCCGGCGTCGAGTTCTCCACGCGCCAGCCGTACCCGGACGCGCGCCGCCTCCTCGACGCGGGCGCCGTCGTCGCGCTGGCCAGCGACTGCAACCCCGGCTCGTCGTACACGAGCTCCATGCCGCTGATGGTGGCGCTCGCGGTCAGGGAGATGCGGATGACCGTCGCCGAGGCCGTGTGGGCGGCGACGGCGGGCGGCGCCCGCGCGCTGCGTCGCGACGACGTCGGGCACCTCGCCCCCGGCGGCCGCGCCGACGTCGTCGTCCTCGACGCCCCGAGCCGCACGCACCTCGCCTACCGCCCCGGCGTCCCGCTCGTGCACGGGGTGTGGAAGGACGGGCGCGAGGTTGTGCACCCGCCGAGGTAGCTCGCCGCACGTCTTACATTTGTGCGACGCGCGATCTACGATGGGGTCATGTCCGTCGAGAGCGTGCCCAAGACCGTCACCTTCAGACCCACAGCGGAGGACCGTCGCATCCTCGACCGCCTCAGCAGCGAGGGCGTGAACACCAGCGACGCCGTGCGCCGCGGCCTGCGCCTGCTCGAGCAGGAACGGTGGCTGGACGAGGCGCGGGCCGACATGATCGCGCACCGTGACGAGAACCTGAACGACGAACCGGACGCCTGGTGATCCGCGGGGCGGTCTACAAGGTCGACCTCGGCGAACCGCGCGGACACGAGCAGGGCGGGAAGCGGCACGGGCTCGTCCTGTCCCCCACGGACGCGCCCTGGACAGTGGTGACGATCGTCCCGACGTCGACCAGCGCGCCGGCGCTGAGCTTCCGGCCCCGGCTCGAGGTGGCCGGAACTCCCACCGTCTTCCTCGTCGACCAGGTGCGAGCCGTCGACATCTCGTACCTGCACGACGAGCCCGTCGACTATCTGTTCAAGGACGATCTCGCCGTGGTCGAGGTCGCCGTGTGTCGGTACCTCGGGCTCGTCCTGACGATGGAGGAGTGACGCCGAGCAGAGCGCGTGCCGCAGCCGGCGGTCAGCCGGTGACGTCGATCGGGGCGAAGGGGTTCTTCGTGCAGTCGATGCTGGGGTCGAGCTCGCAGATCGTCTTGGCGCCCACGAGCCGGAGGGACACCTCGGCCTTGCCCGCCGGGGTGTCGGCCGGGAGCCGGACGGTGCCCTCGGCGTCGCCCTCGTCGCTCGGGTCCAGCGTCCCGAGGCTCCTCGACCAGCGGCCCATGGTGGGGTCGCTGTCGGGCATCTCGGACATGATCGAGACCTCGTAGCGGGCGCGGGCCGGCATGCGCGGCTCGCAGTCCACGCCGTCGACCCGGCCGGTCGTCTCGACGTGCAGCTCGTCCCCGGGGGTGGCGTGCTTCGGCGTCACGACGGGGTCCTCCGGCCGGCAGTACGCCGTCCGGTCGAAGGCGGCGCTGATGCTCGCGCAGCCCGAGACGACGGTCACGGCGAGCGCGAGTGCGGCGGCGAGAGAGCGCCGAGCGGCACGACGTCCGCGCACGGCCTGCCTCATCGCCGGCCTCCGGCGCGGAGGGTGAGGCCCGCCAGGACCTCCAGCACGCAGAGGGCGGCGAGGCGGACGGTGCGGCCGTCGGGGGTGTCGGCGGTGGCGTCCACCTCGGCGAGGTCGACGGAGCGGACGCGCGGGTCCGTCGCGGCGGCGCGGACGAGGGCACGCAGCTCCCAGGCCGCGAGGCCGCCGGGCACGCTGGCGGGGCAGCCGGGGGCGACGGCGCGGTCGCAGACGTCCACGTCGACGTCCAGGTGGACCGGCCCGCCCGCGGCGCCGGCGACGTCCAGGGCCTCGCGGACGACGTCGGCCAGCCCGCCGGGGCCTCGGCGGCGGACCTCGTCGAGCGGCACGACCGTGATCCCCAGGTCGCGGGCCCGCCGCGCGTAGGCGGCGGAGTTGGCGAAGTCCGCGATGCCGATCTGCACGACCCGCGCCGGGTCCAGGCCGGCCTCGACGAGCCGGCGCACGGGCGAGCCGTTGGAGACGCCGTCGCGCAGGTCGTAGTGGGCGTCGAAGGTGACGAGCCCGGCGGTGGCCAGGTCGTCGCCCCACGCGCCGAGCGCGACCGGGACGGTGAGCGCGTTGTCGCCGCCCAGCGCGACGACCGCGCGGGCGCGCATCCGGTCGGTGCCCAGCGCGGCGGCCACCGCGGCGCGGGCGCGGGCCTCGCCGTCCGGGCCGTCGGGCTCGGTCACGTCTCCGTGGTCGACGACGGCGGCCTCGCCGAGGTCGACCGGCGCGCCGTCCTGTCCCTCGATCAGGGCGGGGCTGTAGCGGCGCAGCGCGTCGCGGACGGCCGCGGGCGTCGCGTGCGCGCCCGTCGTCGACAGGGAGGTGCGCCAGGTGGGGACGCCGATCAGCGCGAGGTCGGCGGGGACGTCCTCGGCCGAGGGCGACGGCGCGGGCCAGGCGCCCGCGCGCGGCCAGAGGGGGTCGTGGGGCAGGGCGGCGGAGGTCACCCGCCGACCGTACGGCCACCATGACGTCCCTCACACACCCTGGGCGCCGCGACACCGCGCTGTTAGGGTCCTGTATTCGCGGGCTCGATGCCCGCCATCGATCGCGTCGATCATTCGGTCGTCCGGTCCCCCGGATCTCGACCCTGCTTGGAGCACCTGTGGTTGTCAGCGCCCCCGTGAGGCACTTCCTCACCGCGCGGCTCGACGTCGACTTCCGTCGCGTCGCCAGCGCGCTGTGTCGCTGACCGTCGTCGCCGCCGACGACCCCACCACCTGACTCCCGGACGACCGCTCCACTGCCGTCGTCCCCCCACCCCGGCGCCCCCGTGCGCCCGAGGCGAAAGGCTCCCTCGTGTCCCGCACCTCCACGGCGAAGATCCCCGGCACGGAACCCCGCGCCCGCAAGGGTCTGCGCTTCCCGTCGTTCTCGACCCAGATCCTCCTGGGCCTGGGCCTCGGCGTGCTGCTCGGCTGGCTCGCGCTGGCCCTCGGCCCGCAGGCCGACGGCGAGACGCCCAACGGCCTGACGACGACGCTCGCCACCATCGGTTCGTCGTTCGTCACCCTGCTCAAGGCGATCGTGCCGCCGCTGATCTTCACGGCGATCGTCGCGTCGATCGCCAACCTGCGCACCGTCACCAACGCGGCCCGCCTGGCCGGCCAGACGCTGCTCTGGTTCGCGATCACGTCCGCGATCGCGGTGGCGATCGGCATCGGCCTGGGCCTCGTGTTCCAGCCCGGCCACAACACGACGCTGTCGATCGCGGACGGCGCCGCGCCGTCCTCCACCGGCACGTGGCTCGACTTCCTCAACGGCCTCATCCCGACCAACGTGCTGGGCCTCGGCGCCTCGACGTCGGTCGAGGCGGGCGCGGACGGCGCGTTCACCGCGGAGACCGGCATCAGCTTCAACGTGCTGCAGATCCTCGTGGTCGCCCTGGTCATCGGCATCGCGGCGCTGAAGTCCGGCGCCAAGGCCGACCCGTTCCTCGCGTTCAACAAGTCGGCGCTCACCATCGTGCAGAAGGTGCTGTGGTGGATCATCCGCCTGGCCCCGCTGGGCACGATGGGCCTCATCGGCAACGCCGTCGCCACCTACGGCTGGGAGTCGCTGCGCTCGCTGGCCTCCTTCTCCGTGGCGATCTACGTGGGCCTCGCGCTCGTGCTGTTCGTCGTCTACCCGGTGCTGCTCAAGGCCAACGGCCTCGGCGTCATCTCCTGGTTCAAGGGCGCGTGGCCGGCGATCCAGCTCGCGTTCGTCTCCCGCTCGTCGGTGGGCACCATGCCCGTCACGCAGCGCGTCACCGAGCGGAACCTCGGCGTGCCGAGCGAGTACGCGTCGTTCGCGGTGCCGCTGGGCTCGACGACGAAGATGGACGGTTGCGCCTCGATCTACCCGGCGATCTCCGCGATCTTCGTGGCGCAGATCTTCGGCATCGACCTGTCGCTGACCGACTACCTGCTCATCGCGTTCGTGTCCGTGGTGGGTTCCGCCGCGACCGCCGGCCTCACCGGCGCGATGGTCATGCTGACGCTCACGCTGTCCACGCTGGGCCTGCCGCTCGCGGGCGTGGGCCTGCTGCTCGCCGTCGACCCGATCCTCGACATGGGCCGCACCGCGGTGAACGTCGCCGGCCAGACCCTGGTCCCGACGATCGTCGCCAAGCGCGAGGGCATCCTCGACCTCGAGCAGTACCGCGCCGCGTCGTCGGAGCACCTGTTCGACGAGGACGACGCCGCGCAGGACCCCTCGCAGGACGACGCGCAGGACGACGCCCCGCAGGCCGAGCCTGCGACGGACGACGCCGGCCGCGAGCCGGTGGGAGCGGGCGCTAAGGCCTGACGGCCCGCAGCCGATGACGGAGGCCCGGTGGGTGACGCCCGCCGGGCCTCCGTCATGTCCGCCGGGCTACCGGACGAGCCCGGCGGCGTCGACCAGCCCGGCGCACGGGATGGCGAGGACGTCGCCGCGGCGCAGGTCGCGCGGGAGGCGGGCGGCCGGCCCGCCGCGGCCCGGCGCCGGGTGCACGGTGAACGGGCGCAGCGGCTCTGCCGACGACCGGCCCACGAGCCGCGCCCGGTCGAGCAGGACGGCACACGCGCCGAGGTCGGCGTCGAGCCAGGCCTGCCGGGCGTCGTCCCCGAGCCGCGGGACGGCGTCCACCACGCGGGCGAGGACGACGGTCCGCACCTCGGCGTCGCCCCAGAACCGGTCGACCCGCGTGACGTCCGCGCCCACCGGGACGTAGACGCGCGGCGTGGCGCAGTGCTCGGCGAGCCGGGCCAGGCTCGTGCGGTCGACGAGGACGTCGTCGCGGGTGACCTCGGTGTCCTCCGGCCACCCCTCGGGCGCCGCGAGCCGGGGGTGGAACAGGGCGGTGACCAGCGTCGTGAGGCTCATGCCTCCGGTCTACTGCGGCGCGGGCGCGCGGGACCCGGACCTCACGGAACGCATACCGGGAGAGGCCCGATCCTCACGCCTGGCCGCCGTCCGGGTCGAAGCGGTAGCCCATGCCGGACTCGGTGACGAGGTAGCGCGGGGCGGCGGGGTCGGGCTCGAGCTTCTTGCGCAGCTGCGCCACGTACAGCCGCAGGTACCCGGTGTCGCTCACGTGCTCCGACCCCCAGATCTCCGTGAGGAGCGTCTGGCGCGTGACGAGCTTGCCGGGGTTGCGCACCAGCCGCTCGAGCATCTGCCACTCGGTGGGCGTAAGGCGCACGTGCTCGGTCTGGCCGCCGCGGGCACGCGTGACGCTGTGCGCGGAGAGGTCCACGGTGACGTCGCCGAACCGCACCACCGGGTCGGAGTCCTCGTGCGTCACGCGCCGCGTGAGGGCGCGGATCCGGGCCAGCAGCTCCTCGATGGAGAACGGCTTCGTCACGTAGTCGTCCGCGCCGGCGTCGAGCGCCTCGACCTTGTCGGCCGCTCCCGTGCGCCCGGACACCACGAGGATCGGGGCGTCCGACCAGCCGCGGACGGCGTGGATGACGTCGATGCCCTCCAGCTCCGGCATGCCCAGGTCGATCATGAACACGTCGGGGCGGTGGTCGATGGCGCGGGCGATCGCCTGCGTCCCGGTGGTCGCCGTGACGATCTCGTACCCCTGCGCGGTGAGCGTGATCCGCAGGGCGCGCAGGATCTGCGGGTCGTCGTCGGCGATGAGGATCTTCATGGGGCGGTCGCCTCCGGCTGGTCGGGGTCCTCGGGGTGACGGGTCGCCCCCGCGGCGGGGAGGGCGACGACCATGGTGAGGCCGCCGCCGGGGGTGTCCTCGGGGGTCAGGGTGCCGCCCATGCCCTCGACGAACCCCTTGGACAGCGCGAGGCCGAGCCCCAGCCCGGTCGTGTTGTCGGTGTCGCCGAGCCGCTGGAACGGCACGAAGACGTCCTCGCGCCGGTCGGCGGGGATGCCGGGGCCGTGGTCGACCACCCGGATCTCGACCGTGCCGGCGAACGTGCTGGTCGAGACCCGCACCCGGCGTCCGGCGGGCGAGTGCCGCAGGGCGTTCGCCAGCAGGTTCACCAGCACGCGCTGGAGCAGCACGGAGTCGGCGACGACGCTCGGCGCGGTGAGGTCGAGGTCGAGCTCCACCTCGCCGGGGCCGACGCCGAGCTCGTCGAGCGCGGGCAGCACGACGTCGGCCGTCTCGACGGGCGCCCGCGAGACGGCCAGGACGCCCGCCTCGAGGCGGCTCACGTCGAGCAGGTCGGTGATGAGGGTGGCCAGGGCGGTGAGGCTCTCGTCGGCTGTGGCCAGCAGCTCGTCCCGGTCCGCCTCGCTGAGGGCGCCGCGGGCGGAGCGCAGCCCGCTCACCGCGGCGGCCGCGGAGCTCAGCGGGCGGCGCAGGTCGTGGCTGAGCGCGGACAGCAGGGCGCTGCGCACGCGGTCGGACTCGGCGAGCTGGTCCACCTCGCTCGCCACCTCGGCCAGGTCGCTGCGCTCCAGAGCGGCCTGCAGCTGGACCGCGATGACGTTGAGGAGGCGACGCTCGGAGGCCGCGAGGTCGCCCCCGGACAGCTCGAGGACGGCGCGGTCGTCGACGTCGATCGTCGTGCGCGGGCCTGCCGGGTCGTCCTCGCCGTCCGCGGCGAGCACCACCCCGCCGGCGACGAGCCGCGCCCCGGAGAGGCCGAACGCCTCCCGCGCCCGGCTCACCAGCGCCTGCACGGCGTCCTGCCCGCGCAGCACGCTGCCCGCGACCGTCGCCAGCACCTCCGACTCGGCCGCGGCGCGGTGCGCGGCGCGCGTGGTGCGGGCGGCGCGGTCCACGACCACGCTCACCAGCACGGCCGTGACGACGTACAGGACGAGGGCGACGACGTGCAGCGGCTCGCCCACGGTGATGGTGTGGATCGGCTCGACGAAGAAGAAGTCGAGCGTGATGCCGGACAGGACCGCGGCGTAGACCGCCGGCCCCGCCCCGCCGACCAGCGCCACGACGACGACCAGCAGCTGGTACGACAGCACGTCGGAGACGATGGACTCCTCGCTGCGGAGCGTCACCAGCCCCCACGTGAGCAGCGGCCCGCCCAGGATGGCGAGCAGGAAGCCCGCCAGGCGCCGCTTCGCCGACAGGGCGCCGCCCATGCGGGGCAGGCGGGAGCGACCGCCCGCGGCCGCATGGTTGACGATGTGGACGTCGATGTTGCCGGCCTCGCGCGTCACGGTCGCACCGATGCCGGGGCCGCTGAGCGCGGCGGCGAGGCGGCCGCGGCGGGAGACCCCGATGACGAGCTGCGTCGCGTTGACGCCGCGCGCGAACTCGACGAGCGCCGTCGGGACGTCGTCGCCCACCACCTGGTGGTAGGTGCCGCCGAGTTCCTCGACCAGCAGCCGCTGCCGCGCGAGCGCGCCGGGGGTGGCGCCGCGCAGCCCGTCCTGGCTGGTGACGTGCACGGCGAGCAGGTCGCCGCCGGCGGACCGGGCCGCGATGCGCGCCCCGCGCCGCAGCAGCGTCTCGCCCTCGGGGCCGCCCGTGAGCGTCACGACGACCCGCTCGCGGGCCTCCCACGTGGAGTCGATGCCGTGCTCGGTGCGGTAGTGCTGCAGCGCCGCGTCGACCTCGTCGGCCAGCCACAGCAGGGCGAGCTCGCGCAGCGCGGTGAGGTTGCCGAGGCGGAAGTAGTTCGACAGCGCCGCGTCCACCCGCTCGGCCGGGTAGACGACGCCGGACGAGAGGCGGTCGCGCAGCGCCTGCGGGGCGAGGTCCACGACCTCGATCTGGTCGGCGGCGCGCAGCACGGCGTCGGGGATGGTCTCCTGCTGCGCCACCCCGGTGATCTTCTGCACGACGTCGTTGAGCGACTCGATGTGCTGGATGTTGACGGTCGACAGGACGTCGATGCCGGCGTCGAGCAGGGCGTCGACGTCCTCCCACCGCTTCGCGTGCGCGAGGCCGGGGGCGTTGGTGTGCGCGAGCTCGTCGACCAGCGCGACCTCGGGCCGCCGCGCGAGGACGGCGTCGAGGTCCAGGTCCGTGAGCTCGACGCCGCGGTGCGTGACCGTGGTGCGGGGCACGACCTCCAGGCCACCCGCCATCGCGGCGGTCGCGGCGCGCCCGTGCGTCTCCACGAGCGCGACCACGACGTCCCGGCCGTCGTCGCGCAGCCGCTTGCCCTCCTCGAGCATGGCGTAGGTCTTCCCCACGCCCGGCGCCGCACCGAGGAGGACGCGCAACCTGCCGCGACCCATGCTCACCTCCCGAGCTCGGTCGTGCTCTCGTCGAGGGCCACGTTGAGCTCCAGCACGTCGACCACGGGCTCCCCGAGGTACCCCAGGGCGCGACCCTCAGTGTGCCTCGCGACGAGGTCCGCGACCTCCTCTTCCGGCAGGTCGCGCGCGGCGGCGACCCGCGCGACCTGGAGGTCGGCGTACTCCGGGCTGATGTGCGGGTCCAGCCCCGACCCGGACGCGGTGACGGCGTCGGCCGGGACGTCGGCCTCCGCCACGCCCTCGAGCGCGGCCACGGCCGCGCGCCGCTCCTCGATCGCCGCGACGAGGTCGGGGTTCTCCGGGCCCAGGTTCGACCCGGACGACGCCGCGCCGTCCCAGCCGTCGCCCGCGGCCGACGGCCGCGGCTGGAAGTACTGCGGCAGGGGCGCGCCGTCGGCGTCGACGAAGCCCTGGCCGATGAGGGCCGAGCCGACGACGGTGCCGTCGCCGTCGCGCACGAGCGAGCCGTCGGCCTGCGCCGGCAGCACGAGCTGCCCGACGCCGGTGAGCGCCGCCGTGTAGCCGACGCCGAGCAGCAGGGTGAGGACGATCATCGCCCGGACCGCGACCCCGAGGGTGCGGCCGGTGCTGCGGGTGGTGGCATTCATGGGTGTTCCTTCTTCCTGCTCAGGACCGTGCTGCTCAGAAGCCGGGGACGAGGCGCACGACGAGGTCGATGAGCCAGATGCCGACGAACGGCGCGACGACGCCGCCGAGGCCGAAGACCAGGAGGTTGCGCCCGAGGGTCTTCGACGCGTCCATGGGCCGGTATCGCACGCCGCGCAGGGACAGCGGGATGAGCAGCACGATGACGAGCGCGTTGAACACGATCGCCGACACGACGGCGGACGACGGCGAGCTCAGGCCCATGATGTTGAGCGCCTCGAGCCCGGGGAAAACGCCCATGAACATCGCCGGGATGATCGCGAAGTACTTGGCGATGTCGTTCGCGATGGAGAAGGTCGTGAGCGCCCCGCGCGTGATGAGCAGCTGCTTGCCGATGCGGACCACGTCGATGAGCTTGGTGGGGTCGGAGTCGAGGTCGACCATGTTGCCGGCCTCCTTCGCGGCCGACGTGCCCGAGTTCATGGCGACGCCCACGTCGGCCTGCGCGAGGGCGGGGGCGTCGTTGGTGCCGTCGCCGGTCATCGCGACGAGGCTGCCGCTCTCCTGCTCGCGCCGGATGAGCTCCAGCTTGTCCTCCGGCGTGGCCTCGGCGAGGTAGTCGTCGACGCCGGCCTCGGCGGCGATGGCCGCGGCGGTCAGCGGGTTGTCGCCCGTGACCATGACGGTGCGGATACCCATGGACCGCAGCTCGGCGAACCGGTCCGCGATGCCCTCCTTGACGACGTCCTTGAGGTGCACGACGCCGAGCACGCGCCCGGCCCCGCCCGGCGCCCGGACCGCCACGACCAGCGGCGTGCCGCCGGACCGCGCGACCCGCTCCACCGCGTCCTCGACCTCGGCGGCGACGGGGCCCGCCGTGGGGGCGTCGTCGGCCAGCCAGGCCATGACCGCGCTGCCGGCGCCCTTGCGGATCTGCGTGCCGTCGGGCTCGTTGAGGCCGGACATGCGGGTCTGGGCCGTGAACGGCACGACCTCGCCGGGCGCGGTGTCGCCCACGTCCGCCCCGGCCCGGGCGGCGAGCGCGACGATCGACGCGCCCTCCGGCGTCGGGTCGGCGAGGGACGAGAGGGCGGCGGCGCGCACCAGGTCGCGGGCGTCGACGCCGGACAGCGGCAGGAACTCGCTCGCCTGCCGGTTGCCGTAGGTGATGGTGCCGGTCTTGTCGAGGAGCAGCGTGGTGACGTCGCCGGCGGCCTCGACGGCGCGGCCGGACATCGCGAGCACGTTGCGCTGCACCAGGCGGTCCATCCCGGCGATGCCGATGGCGGACAGCAGCGCGCCGATCGTCGTCGGGATGAGGCACACCAGCAGCGCGACCAGCACGGCCACGCTCACCGGGCTCGCCGCGTACGACGCGATCGGGTTCAGGGTGAGCGCCACGACCACGAACACGATCGACAGCGACGCGAGCAGGATGCTCAGCGCGATCTCGTTCGGCGTCTTCTGCCGGCTGGCGCCCTCGACGAGCGCGATCATCCGGTCGACGAACGTCTCGCCGGGCTTCGAGGTGATGCGCACGACGATCCGGTCGGACAGCACCCGCGTGCCGCCGGTGACGGCGGACCGGTCGCCCCCGGACTCGCGGATCACGGGCGCGGACTCGCCGGTGATGGCGGACTCGTCCACGGACGCGATGCCGCGCACGATCTCGCCGTCGCCCGGCACGAGGTCGCCCGCGGTGACCACGACGACGTCGCCGAGGTCCAGGTCGGCGGACGACACGTCGTCGAGCGCGGCGCGCAGGGCGTCGGGGTCGGCCGCGTCGTCGTAGGCGGCGACGCGGTGGGCGACCGTGGCCGTGCGGGTCTGCCGGAGCGTGTCCGCCTGCGCCTTGCCGCGGCCCTCCGCGACCGACTCGGCGAGGTTCGCGAACACGACGGTGAGCCAAAGGAAGAGCGCGATCACGGCCGTGAACGAGCCGGGGACGGCGGTGCCGCCCGAGGTCACGGGCCCACCGAGGAACGGCTCGACGACGGCGAGCACGGTGGTCAGCGCGGCGCCGACCCACACGACGAACATCACGGGGTTGCGCCACATCTGGCGCGGGTCGAGCTTGCGGAACGCGCCCGGCAGGGCGGTCCGCACCTGGGCCCAGGAGAAGGCCCCGCCCGGCGTGCGGGCGGTCGTCGAGGACGCGGGGGACGACGGGTTCGGGGTGTCGATGAGGGTGGCCATGAGTTACACGAGCCCTTCCGCCAGGGGACCCAGCGCGAGAACGGGGAAGTAGGTGAGCGCGGTGAGGATGACGACGACCCCGACGAGCAGCCCGACGAACTGCGGGCGGTGCGTCGGCAGCGTGCCGGCGGTGGCCGGGACCTTGTCCTGCCGGGCGAGGGACCCGGCGAGGGCGAGCACGAGCACGATCGGCACGAAGCGCCCGAGCAGGATCGCGACGCCGAGCGCCGTGTTCATCCAGGGGGTGTTCGCCGTGATGCCGGCGAAGGCGGAGCCGTTGTTGTTCGCCGCGGAGGTGAAGGCGTACAGGACCTCGGACATGCCGTGCACGCCCGGGTTCCAGATCGTCGTCCCCACGACGCTCTCGCGCACCGCGGGGATCGCGAAGCTGAGCGCGGTGCCCGCCAGGACGAGGGTCGGGGTGACGAGGATGTACAGGCTCGCGAGCTTGATCTCGCGCGGGCCGATCTTCTTGCCGAGGTACTCGGGCGTGCGGCCCACGAGCAGGCCGGCGACGAACACCGCGATGACGGCGAGCACGAGCATGCCGTAGAGGCCCGACCCGACGCCGCCGGGCGCGACCTCGCCGAGCATCATGTTGAGCATCGGCAGCATGCCGCCCAGCGCGGTGAAGGAGTCGTGCATCGCGTTGACCGCGCCGGTCGACGTCGTCGTACTCGTCGTCGCGAACAGCGTGGACCCGACGATGCCGAAGCGCGCATCCTTGCCCTCCATCGCGCCGCCGGCGAGCTGCGGGGCCGTGCCGTTGCCGGCCGACTCGAGCGCCGTCAGCGCGGCGAACGACGCCACGAAGATCACGCCCATCGCCGCGAGGATCGCGTACCCCTGCCGCAGGTCGCCCACCATCCGCCCGAACGTGCGGGGCAGGGAGAACGGGATGACCAGCATGAGGAGCACCTCGACGACGTTCGTCCACGCCGTCGGGTTCTCGAACGGGTGGGCCGAGTTCGCGTTGAAGAACCCGCCGCCGTTGGTGCCGAGCAGCTTGATGACCTCCTGCGAGGCCACGGGTCCGCCGGGGATGCTCTGGGCGCCCCCGGCCACGGTCGTGACGTCGGTGAAGCCGTCGAAGTTCTGGACGACGCCGCCGATCATGAGCACGACCGCGCCGACCACCGAGATCGGCAGCAGGATGCGCAGGGAGCCGCGGACCAGGTCGACCCAGAAGTTGCCGATCGTCCCCGTGCGGCGGTGGGCGAACCCGCGCACCAGCGCCACGGCCACCGCCATGCCGACCGCGGCGGACACGAAGTTCTGCACCGCGAGCCCGGCGAGCTGCACCGTGTACCCGACGGTCTGCTCGGGCGAGTACGACTGCCAGTTCGTGTTGCCCACGAACGACGCGGCCGTGTTGAACGACAGGTCCGACGGCACCGCGGGCAGCCCCAGCGAGTACGGCAGCCACTGCTGCGTGCGCTGCAGGGCGTAGACGATCAGCAGCCCGACGAGCGAGAAGGTCAGCACGCCGCGTGCGTACGCCTGCCACGTCTGCCCGGAGCGCGGGTCGACGCCCAGCACGCGGTACAGGCCCCGCTCGACGCGCCAGTCGCGGGGGGTGGTGTACACGGTCGCCATGTAGTCGCCGAACGACCGGTGGACGACCGTGAGGACGAGGGCGACGGTCCCGAGCGCGAGGACCGCCCACACCCAGCCCATCAGAACTTCTCCGGCTTCACGAGGGCCACCACGAGGTAGACCAGCGCGGCCACGCCGAGCGCCGCGGCGACGAGCTCGATGACGATCACAGCCGCTCCACCGCCTTCGCGATCCCGGCCACCAGAGCGAACAGGGCGATCACGCCCAGCACGTAGACGACGTCGAGCACCAGCACGTCCCCACTTCGAGTACGGCGGCCGCCCCGGGGAGGGGCCCGGCCGGGCACCTCTTCTCAGGTGCCGACGTCGATGCAACACCCGCCGCGAGGCCCGGAAGCCCGTCCTTACGGGACCCATACGGGCCCGGGTCGCACCCTGACGGAAGCCATACGGTGAGGGCCCCGTGGCCCGCGCGCTCGGGGGCGTGCGTGCTCCGGATGGAGCCTGCTCAGCGCAGGGGGAGGTCACCGTAGGTCGTAGGCCGGGATCCTGTCGTCGGTCGCGAAGGCGTCCGTCATCCACAGCATGGCGCGGTACGCCCACCGGTTCGCGAACGTCCAGTCCCGCATCCGGATGCGGGCGGCGGACGGCGGCGCGAGGAACGGCCCGGCGTTGCCCGACCGGGCGACCTTCGTGGGCCTGCGCATCCGCCGGTCGTAGGCCGCGAACGCGGCCTCGTGGTCGCCGCGCGCCGCGACGAGCTCGCCGGCGAGGACGTAGGCGCCGACGAGGGACAGGCCCGTCCCGAACCCGCCGAGGGTGTTGGCGTGCCCGGCGTCGCCGACCAGGGCGAACCGCCCGCGCGTGAACGACGTCATGCGGGTGCGCGCCAGGGCGTCGAGGTAGAGGTCGTCGGACCGGCGGACGGCGTCGAGCGCGGCGGGCACGCGCCAGCCGGCGCCGGCGAACGCGCGCTCGAGGAAGGCCCGCTGGGAGGCGACGTCGTGCCGGTCGTAGTCCGGGCGGTCGGCGCGGAAGACGAACAGGCTCGGCGCCTTCTGCCCGCCGAGCAGCGCGAGCCGGCCGGGCTCGTTGTACCCGTAGGCGACGGCGCGGCCGTCGGGGCGCCGGGTCTCGAGGCCGTCGAGCGGCGCGGCGGCGTCGGCCACGGCGTAGTAGTGCCCGAGGTGCTGCACGTGCTGCTCCTCGGGCCCGAACGCGAGCCGCCGCACGGCGGAGTGCACGCCGTCGGCCCCGATCACGAGGTCGAACCGCTCGCTGGGCCGGTGCGCGAACGCGACCTGGACGCCGTCCGTCGTCTCGGTCGTGCCGACGATCTCGTCGCCGAACACGTACTCGGCGTCGCGGGCGCCGTGCTCGTGCAGGATCGCGGCGAGGTCGCCGCGCAGGATCTCGACGTCACCACCGATGAACTCGCCGGGGATCACGGCGCGCACCCGGTCGTCGGCGTCGACCATGCGCCAGTCGGTCCGCGGGGTCTGGCGGGCGTGGACGTCGTCGAGGATCCCCATGCGGTCCAGGACGTCGCGGTGCGTGCGGCCCTTGAAGTCGACGGCCTGGCCGCCGGGCCGGATCGCGGGCGCCTTCTCGACGACGGTGACGTCGAAGCCGTTGCGGCCGAGCCAGCGGGCGAGCGCGGGCCCGGCGATGCTCGCGCCGGAGATGAGGATCTTCGTGCCGGTCATGGTGTGCTCCTGGGTAGGTCAGAACTGCGTCCTATGGACACAGTAAATAACCGCATACGATGGACGCAATACCTTTCCGGCACGAGACCCCCCGGCGTCGGCCGGGGCGAGGGGAAGCGCGATGGGCGCGGACGAGCGGGACGGCGCGACGGGGGTCGACGGCGTCGTCGCCCTGCTGTGGCGGGGCGAGGCGCCGCCGCGGCGCGGCCCCAAGCCGCGCTTCAGCGTCGAGGGCGTCGTGGCAGCGGCGACGGAGATCGCCGACGCCCGGGGCCTCGACGCGGTGACGATGCAGAGCGTCGCCGAGCGCCTGGGCACCACCAAGATGGCGCTGTACCGCTACGTGCCCGGGCGGGTCGAGCTGGACGCGCTCCTGCTCGACGCGGCGCTCGGGGACCCGCCGCCCGCGGCAGCGGGGCCGGACTGGCGGGCCGCGCTGACCGCCTGGGCCGGCGCCGTCCACGCGCGGGCGCTCGACCGCCCCTGGTCGGTGGAGCTCGCCCAGCGGCCGCACGTGCCCGGCCCCGTCGAGCTCTCCTGGTTCGAGGCCGGCCTCGCCGCGCTCGCGGACCTCCCGCTCAGCGGCGCGGAGAAGCTCGACACGCTCGCCCTCCTCGTCGGTCACGTCATGTCGCTCGTGCGCCAGCAGCCGCGCGGCGCGTCGCCGGAGGGCGACCTCGCTGCCGGCCTCGGGCCCGTCCTGGCCGAGCGCGCGGCCGACTACCCGCGCACCCTGGCGGCCTTCGCCGACGCCGAGCCCGGCGGCCGTGACGACGCCCTGCGGTTCGGCGTCGAGCGCGTCGTCGCCGGCGTCGCCGCGCTGGCCGCCGAGCGTTCCTGACCCGGCCGGGCCAGGGACGACGCGACGCCCGCCCCCCGAGGGGGAGCGGGCGCCTCGAGGGGACCGGGCTCAGGACGCGGCCGGCTCCTCGTGGTCGGTCGGGGTGTGGACGATGTCGACGTACACGTCCGTGTTCCCCTCCTCGGGGAACACCCGGTAGGTGAACTCCTCGTCGGTCAGCGTGACGATGTCGGAGTCGCGCTCGAACTGCACCTCGCCTGCGTCGTCCTTCGCGACGATGTGGCGGGTCGTGCCCTCCTCGTCGACCGTCCAGTCGCCCTGCATCTTCGGGGCGTCGTCCAGGGTGTACATCGTGAACGTGCCGTCGTCCTTGAAGTAGGCCCAGCCGACGAAGTTGCTGACGTTCTCGTCGTCGAGCGCGACGTCCTCGCCGTCGGCGTCGGTCGCGCCGGTGGTCTCCCAGGCGGTCGACGCCAGCACGTCGGACGGCGTCCGCGCCTCGGCGCCGGCGGGGGCCTCCTCCGCGGCGACGGCGCTCTGGTCCGCCGCGGCGTCGGTGCCCTCGTCCGTGCTGCAGGCGGTGAGCGCGCCCAGCGCGATCAGCGCGGAGGCGGCGATGGTGACGGGCTTGAGCGACTTCGTGAGCTTCATGCGGCTGTCCTTCTGTGGTGGCCGGGCGGGTGGTGCGCACCGGGACGTCGGGTGATGCCGCCATCGTCGGTCGGGTCGTCGCCCGGGCACATCGCCTGGGGGGCTCGCCGCAGATCAGCCGAACGGATGAGACGGCACGAACCGCAGCCGCGCCCCCGGGGGCAGCTGGCCCAGCAGCCACCGGTGCGTGGAGGCCACCGCCGCGACCACGGGGTAGCCGCCCGTGAGCGGGTGGTCGACGCCGAACAGCACCGGCAGGCCGTCGGGCGGCACCTGCAGCGCGCCGGTCACGCAGCCCTCGCTGGGCAGCTCCCGGGCGTGGGCGTCCTCCGTCCGGGTCAGCGGGTGCGCGCCATCGAGCCGCAGTCCTACCCGGTCCGAGCGTTCGGTGACCGTCCACACCTGCCCGGTCAGCCGCTCGACGGCGTCCGCGGTGAACCAGTCGTCGTGCGGGCCGAGGACGACGGGGAGCGTCGTGAGCTCGCCCGGCGCGGGCAGCGCCGCGACGTCCGGCGCCCCGACGTCCCCCACCGCCACCGCCCCGAGGTCGTGGGTGGGCTCGTGGCCCTGTTCAGCACCCAGATCAGGGCCACGAGCCCACCCACAACG
>NZ_JBHWYY010000020.1:0-64313 GCF_042728595.1 Isoptericola sp. NPDC060185
GGTAGTTCGCAAGCCCGCGAGGTAGTCCACTACCTCGCCAGGATGCGAACTACCTCGGCGATTTTCGAACTACCTCGGCACGATCCGGACTACCTCGGCGGTCAGGCGAGGGTGACGCCCAGCGCCTCGAGGACGGCGTCGACGGGGTTGCAGTACGTCAGCCCCGTGCCGTCGGCACCGCCGGTCTCGGAGCCGGCGAACAGCAGCCCGATCGCCACGCCGTCCTCGCGGTAGACGAGCGACCCGGAGTCGCCGCCGCGCGAGAACGCGCCGCCGGTGCCCTCCACCTCGATCTGGTTGTCGAAGGACAGGGCGCCGAGCTCCTCGCCGTAGCCGACCACCACGTCGTCCATCTCGATCGCCGTCACCCGGCCCTGCGTGAGCGCGGTGGTGCGGCCGATCTTCGCGACCGCCTCGCCGCCCGCGGCGGCGGCCGTGGTCGTCACCGCGCCGACGGGGTAGGTCGGGTCGGTCTCGATCCCGTCGTCCAGGAGCGCGAGCGCGGCGTCCACCGTCGCGGGCTGCCCGGGGGTTAGCGGCACCACCTGCGCGAGCGTGCCCACCCGGTCGGCCGGCGCGCGACCGCCGTCGGCCGGGCCCGGCTGCACGACGACGTCCCCGACCTGCGCCGACGGCGACCCCGCCAGCACGTGGTAGTTGGACAGCACGAAGCGCGCACCGTCGGTGCCCTCGGTGCCACCGCCGTCCGCCTTGACGACGAACGCGCCGAGCGTGCCCGCGGTGACGTCGACGTGCGCGATCGACACCCCCGGCCGCAGCGGCCGCACGCGGTCGGTCTCGCCGAGCGCGCGCGCCGTCACGACCGGCGGGCGGACCTGCGCGCCGAGGGTGCGAATGCGGCCGGTGCGCCGCACGTCCACGGAGTCGCCGGCCTCCGCGGCCAGCTTCCGCACGAACGAGCGCGCCGTGGGCACCCCGAGCCGGTACCGCACCGCGATGGCGAACGCGCCCTCCCCCTGCGGCGCGAGGCCGAGCGACAGGGTGGGGGCGCGCACCACGTCGGCGGGCGTCGCGTCGTCGCCGACGGCGTACGGGCTGGCGGGCACGCCGTGACGCTCGGCCAGGTCACGGGCGAAGTCGGTGAGCTGTGCCTTGGTCTCGCGCGCCGTCGTCAGGTCCATGCCGAGAGTCTGGTGCAGGCCTGTGACACACCAGATGTCACAAACCGGCGAGTCGGACATCTCTGCTTGCCGTGAGACCCGCACGATCCCTCGCGACCGAGTCCGACGACGTCTGCCGCGCCCTCACCTGGGCCCTCGACCACGACCTGCACGCCCTGATGGAGCACCGTCAGGTGGCGCACCTGGGCGCCGCCGCGCGACGGCGCGCCGACGCCCTCCTCGTCATGCGCTGGCAGCGCGCCGCAGCGCGGTCAGGCGCGCAGTAGCCGCCGCACGCCGAGCCGGCGGCCGCGCGCGGTGACCAGCGTGGCGAGCGCGAGACCGCCCAGGCCCCACAGCACGAGCAGCGTGACGCCCATCCCGAGCCCGCCGGCGGCGGGCACGACCACCGCGGTGAGCGCGTCGCGGGCGGCGCCGACCGGCAGCGCGTCGACCAGGCCCTGCAGCAGCGTGGGCACGGTCGCGACGATGCCGGTGGCGATGAGCAGCACCGCGATGAGCAGGCTGATCCCGCGGCCCAGGTTGCCCAGCAGGCCCACGAAGCCCTGGTGCACGGCGACGAACGCCACCGACGCCACCGCGCCGACGAGGATCGCGCCGACCCAGCCGCCGGCGTCCAGGCTCTCGACCGCCGCGAGGATCACCCCGACGGCGGCACCGGTGACGGCGCCCACGGCCGCGGGGAGGGTGAACGCACGCAGCGCGAGGCGCACCGAGTCGCGCGTCGAGCCGAGCGCCCCCGCCAGCACGGGCGGGAAGATCGTCAGCAGCGCCAACGCGCCCAGCCACAGCGCCACGACCGCGAACAGCGGCCCCGACGCGCCCATGCTGATGCCGCTCGCCGACGGCGCCTTCACCGGCTGCGCGACCACCGACGACAGCGTCGTGCGCTCGTCGTCCGTGGTGGTCGGGATCTGCCCCTTCGCGTCGCCGAGGCCGTCGGAGAGGTCGCCCGCGCCCGTGGCGAGCTGCCCGACGCCGCTCGACAGGTCGGACGCCCCCGTGGCCAGCCCCTCGGTGCCCGTCGCCAGCTGACCGACGCCGGTGGACAGGTCCGCCGCCCCCGAGGCGACGCCCGTCGCGCCCGTGGCGAGCTGGCCGACGCCCGTCGAGAGCTGCGACGCGCCGCCGGCGAGCTTCGAAGCCCCCGAGCCGAGAGCCGTCGCTCCGCCGGACAGGTCCGACGCGCCCGACGCGACGCCCTCCGCGCCGCCGGCGACCTTCGTCGCACCGGACTCGAGGTCGGCGAGGCCGTCCGCGAGGTCGGACACCCCGCCCGAAAGACCGGCCGCGCCGTCGGCGAGGTCGTCCGCGCCGCCGGCGAGCTTCGTCGCGCCCTCGCTCGACTGACCGATTCCGGCGGAGACGGCGTACAGGCCGGTGGGGTCCGAGCCCGCGGCCGCCGGCTTCCCGGCGAGCGCCGAGGCGCCCGTGGCCACCCCGCCCGCGGCCTTCTGGAGCGCCGGTCGGAGCTTGTCCATCGCGTCGCAGCCCTCCTGGGCTCCCGCGGTGCAGGCGTCCTGGGCGGCGAAGTACTGCCCGAGCAGCGAGTCGACGGCCTGCGTGCCCTCGGCGAGCTCGGTCGCCGATGCGGGCAGGTCCGCCGTCTCCTTGTCCAACGTCGCGAGGCCGCCTGCCAGTGCGTGGGCGCCGTCGGCGAGGTCGGACGCTCCGCCGGCGGTCTTCGAGGCTCCGTCCGCCAGCTTGTCGGCACCGTCCGCGCTCGCGGCGACGCCGTCCGCGACCCCGTGCGCGCCGGTGGCAACCTGGTCCGCCCCGTCGGCGAGGGCGGAGGCTCCACCTGCGAGCTGACCGGCACCGTCGGCGAGCCCCGAGGCGCCGGACGCCACCCCGGAGGCGCCCGAGGCGGCGCTGCTCGCACCGTCCGCGAGCTGACCGGCCCCGTCGCTGAGCTTCGACGCGCCGCCCGCGGCCTCGCCCGCGCCGTCCGCGAGCTGGCCGGCCCCGTCGCTGAGCTTCGTCGCCCCGCCCGCGGCCTGGTCCGCGCCGTCGGCGAGCTGGTTCGCGCCGTCCTGGGCCTGCCCGATGCCGTCGGACAGGTCGTTGAAGCCCACGAGGACGTTGTCCACGTAGGTCTCGGTGAGCGTGCTGGACAGGACCGAGGTGGCGGTCGCGGCGACGACGCGGGCCAGCGCGTCGTCGGCGACCCGCCCGCCGGGCGGGGTGCTGACGTCGATGGTGGCCTGCTTCGCCGTCGACGGGTCGTCGTTGCCCATCGACGTGGCCGCGGCGGAGAAGTTCTTCGGGATCGTCACGACGGCGGCGTAGGTGCCGTTCGCGAGGCCGTCGGTCGCGGTCTCCTCGTCGGTGATGGTCCAGTCGAAGTTGGTCGCGTCGGCCGCGGGCTGCGCGGCCTTGGCGCCGTCGGCGGTCTCGCCCCCGCTGACCAGGCCGGACGCGAACTGCCGCCCGAGCGGCACGGTCTGGCCCTGCACCTCGACCGGCTCGTCGAGGTTGACGATGGCAGCGGGCACCTGGTCGAGCCGGTCCTGCGGGTTCCACAGGGCGGCGAGCAGCAGCCCGAGGATCATGAGCGGCAGCAGCGCGACGGCGGCGACGCTCCACGGGTTGCGGCGCGCGGCGGCGACGCTCGTCGGGGTCGGGGTCGCGGCGGTCATGCCTGCACCTCCTGCACGTGGGTGTCCTCGTCGATCTCGGCCGGCTCGCGCACCGGTTCGGGCGCCGGTGCGTGGACCGGCTCGGCGGACGGCGGGGGCGGTGGCACGTCGGCCCCGGTGAGCACGCTGGGCGCGCCGAACCCGGCGCCGACGTCGAGCACGGCGACCTCGCGGCCTGCGCCCTCGGGGCCGCCCGCGTCGAGCAGGTCGGTCGCGGCGACGCCGCTGGCCCCCAGCAGCACCGCGGTGCCGCCGTGCTGCGCCCGGGCGAGCGCGCCGGCGAGGGCCTCGCGCGCCGGGCGGTCGACGACGGCGTCCGTGCGGTCCACGACGACGATCCGCGCGCCGTCGCGTACCGCGGCGTCGACCGCGGGGGCGGGGCGGCCGTGCTCGGCCAGGGCGTCGACGACGGCGACGCGGCCGCGCACCGTCATGGCGCGCTCGGGCAGTACGAGGCCGGTGACCTTGACCGCGCCCGCGTCGGGCGCCATGCGGCCCGCGAGCGCGAGCAGCACCGCGGAGACCGGGGCGGCCGCGTCGCCGTGCACGCACAGCGCGCCGCCTGCCGGGAGGCGCACGCTGACCGGCCCGACGACCGGCGGCGCGCCGTCGTCCGGTCCCGCGACCACGAGGTCCCGGGCGGCGACGGCGTCGGTGGCGTCCGGCTCCGGCCAGGAGGCGAGCCGCAGCTCCTTGGTGAGGCCCTCGCCCTCGACGTCGAACGTGGGCAGGATGCGGTCGAGCCAGCGCGGCATGTGCCAGGCCCGCTCGCCGAGCAGCGCGAGCACCGCGGGCACGAGCGTCATCCGCACGACGAACGCGTCGACGACGACGCCGACGGCGAGGCCGAGGGCGATCGGCTTGAGGGTCATGTCGCCCTCGGGCACGAACGCGACGAAGACCGCGAACATGATGACCGCCGCGGCGGTGACCACCTTGGCGGAGCCGAGGAACCCGCTGCGCACGGCGCGGCGGGCGTCGCCGCCGTGCACGTAGTCCTCCCGGATCCGGGAGACCAGGAAGACCTCGTAGTCCATGGCGAGCCCGAACAGCACGCCCATGAGGATGATCGGCATGAAGCTGATGACGGGGCCGAGCGTCGTGACGTTGAGCGCGTCGGCGAACACGCCCTCCTCGAAGACGAGCGCCACCGTGCCGAAGGCGGCCCCGACCGACAGCAGGTAGCCGAGCGACGCCTTGATCGGCACCCAGATCGAGCGGAACACCATGGTGAGCAGCACCAGCGACAGCCCCACGACGACGAGGCCGAACGGCAGCAGCGCCGCGCCGAGCTTGTCGGAGACGTCGATGCCGACGGCGGTGAACCCGGTGACGGACAGGTCGACGCCGTACTTCTCCAGGTAGTGGTCGTGCTGGTCGCGGATCTCGGTGACGAGGGCCTTGGTCTCCTCGGACGTGGGCCCGCCCTCGGGGATCACCTGGATGATGCCGGTGTCGGCGGTGGGGTTGGGCGTGGACAGCGGCACGTCGGCGACGCCGTCGAGCGTGCCGATCTCCTTGCCGAGCTCGTCCATGAGCGTCAGGGGGTCGTTGCTGGTGACGATCGACCCGGTGACGATGAGGGGCCCGTTGAAGCCGTCGCCGAACTCCTGGCCCACGAGGTCGTAGGTGACCCGGGCGCTGTTGTCCTCGGGCAGCGAGCCGGCGTCCGGCAGCGCGAGGCGGAGGTTCGTGGCCGGCCAGGCGAGGGCGGCGATGGCGCCCACGACCAGCACGATCGTCAGGACGGGGAAGCGCGTGGCGCCGCGCACCCAGCCGTCGAAGAAGCGGTTGCGGCGGACGCCGTCCGCGGGAGTGGCGGCGGGCGCGGCCGCACGCTTCGCCCTCGCCTTCCCCTTCGGCTTCCGGGCCGCCCGCGGCGCCCTGGGCCGCAGCCGCTCGCCCGAGAACGAGAGCAGCGCCGGCAGCAGTGTGAGGGAGATCAGCACCGCGACGCCCACCGCGACGGCGGCGGCGATGCCCATGACCGTGAGGAACGGGATGCCGGCGACGCCGAGGCCCACCAGCGCGATCATCACGGTGAGGCCGGCGAAGATGACGGCCGAGCCGGCCGTCGCGACGGCGCGGGCGATCGACTCGTCGACGTCGAGCCCTTGGCCGAGCTGTTCGCGGTGCCGGGACACGATGAACAGCGCGTAGTCGATGCCGACGGCGAGGCCGAGCATCAGGCCCAGCATCGGCGTCGTCGAGTTGATCGGGCCGAACACCGTGGCCGCGAGGAGCAGCAGCATCGACACGCCCACGCCCATGAGGGCGTTGACGAGCGGCAGGCCGGCCGCGACGAACGAGCCGAGCGTGATGATGAGGACGACCAGGGCGACGACGACGCCGATCGCCTCGATGATGCTCAGCGCCGGGAACTCGACGCTGAACAGCTCGCCGCCCAGGCTCGCCTGCGCGCCGTCCGGCAGCGCGGCGGCGAGGTCGTCGCTCGCGGTGTGCAGCGCGTCCTTCGTGTCCTCCGTGATGACGGACTGGTCGCCGTCGAGCTGGATCGTCAGCAGCGTGGCCGACTCGTCGTCGTTGACCGACGCGGCCATCTGGTCGTCGTAGGGGGAGGTGACGGCGGCGACCTGGTCGATCTCGCCGATCTCGTCGACGGCGTCCGTGATCGGGCCGCGCATCGCCGCGTCGTCGATGGTGGAGCCGTCGGGGGCGACCACGATGATCTGGGCGGACGAGCCGCTGACCTGCGGGAACGTGGCCGCGAGGCTGTCGAGCGCATCCTGCGACTCGGTGCCCGGGATGGTGACGGAGTTGTCGAACCCCTGGTAGAGCAGGCCGGCCGCGCCGCCGACGACGGCGAGCACGAGGACCCAGCCGATGACGACGAGCCGCCGGGCCCGGGCGGCCCATCGGCCGAGGGAGTACAGGACGGAGGACACAGGCTCTCCCGGGACGACGGAGCAGGGATTCGATACGGCACTGTATCCGATGCACGAACGTATCGGATACATGGCCGTATTGGCTAGAGTGGGCCGGGGCCGGGCACACTGCCCGCGCCGGACGCGAGCCCGGCAGACCCGAGAACCTGGCCGCACCCGAGGAGGAGCCCTGACCACCGACAGCGTGGCCCCCGACGACGCTACGGCCGTCCCCGGCCGCTCGCCCCGGCGCGAGCGCACCCGCGAGCGCCTGCTGGACGCCGCTTTCGAGGTGTTCGCGCAGGTCGGGGTCCAGGCCGCGTCGATCGAGGCCGTCTGCGAGGCCGCCGGGTTCACCCGCGGCGCCTTCTACTCGAACTTCGCGAGCAAGGAGGAGCTGTTCCTCGCGCTCACCGAGCGCGAGGCGCGCGGCCACCTCGGGGCCCTCGAGCGCGCGGTCGCCACCGTCGACCCCGCCGCGCTGCAGACCCCGGACGGCTTCCGCTCCACCGTGCGCGAGGTCATCGCGTCCGTCCTGCCCGACCCGGCCGCCAAGACGTCGTGGTGCGTCATGGAGCTCGAGTTCGAGCTGCTCGCGCTGCGCGACCCGCAGGTCGCGCAGCGCTACGTGGACCAGCAGCAGGTGCTGCGCGAGGAGATGATCGCCGCGCTGAACCGCGTCATGGCTGCCCTCGGCCTGCGGTTCGCGATCGACGAGCACGTCGCCATCGACCTGCTCCTCGGCGCCCACGAGGCCGGGCAGCGGGCCGCCATGCTCCCCGCCGACACCGCCCGCAAGGACGCGACCACCATGCTCGAGGTCCTCGTGGACCTCATCGTCGCCCCCGCCTGACCGGGCACCGCACCCCACCGCCCGCTGCCGAACAGGCAGTTGACACCGTTATCGCGCCTCGAGGGGCGCGATAACGGTGTCAACTGCCTGTTCGGCGAGGAACTTCAGAGATAGTCGGGCAGCTCCTGCTCCGTCTCCAGCACGTGCTCGGCCAGGAACGCCAGGACCGTCTGGTACCAGACCTTCGCGTGCTGGGGCGCGAGCACCCAGTGGCCCTCGTCGGGGAAGTACAGGAAGCGGTGCACGGTGCTGCCGTCGTCGGCGGCGGGCAGGCCGGACTCGGTGAGCAGCTCCTGCCACAGGCGCAGGCCCTCGCCGATCGGGACGCGGTAGTCCTTGTCTCCGTGGACGACGAGCATCGGGGTGCGGATGTCGGCGACGAACCGGTGCGGGCTGTTGGCCTCCGCCATCTCGGGCGTCATCTCGCGCTGCCAGTAGTAGCCGTGGTCGGTGGTGGGGCCGAACTGGTCGAGCGCCCACAGGCTGGCGTGCGTGACGATCGCGCGGAACCGGTCGGTGTGCCCGGCCACCCAGTTCGCCATGTAGCCGCCGAACGACCCACCCATGGCGGCGGTGCGCGTCGCGTCCACCTCGGGCAGTGCCTCGACGGCGTCGGTGATCGCCATGAGGTCGGTGAACGTCGTGCCGCCCCAGCTGCCCCAGCCGCGCTGCACGAAGTCCTGGCCGTAGCCGGTGGACAGGGCCGGGTCGGGCAGCAGGACGGCGTACCCGCGCGCCACCATCAGCCACGGGTTCCAGCGCCAGCTCCACGCGTTCCAGGAGCCGAGCGGCCCGCCGTGGATCCACAGCAGCAGCGGCGCGGGGGTGTCCGCGGCGGCGCCGTCGGGCAGCGCGAGCCAGGCCCGGACGCGCGACCCGTCGGCGGCCGTCGTCTCGACCTCCGTGAGGGTGCCGGGCAGCGCCGGGGCGGGCACGGGGCCGAGCAGCGCGGCAGCAGCGACGGGCTCGCGCTCGCCCGCCGCGCCCGACGCGACGAAGGCGGCGAGGTCCACCCGCACCGGCTCCGACGGCGCGGCGTAGCTGGTGCGCAGCGCGTAGAGCGCCGACCCGTCCGGCGCGACCCGCACGTCGGAGAACACGGCGGCGTCGGCCGTCACCCGCTCCACCGTCACGGGCTCGCCCGCACCGGGCCCGCCGGGGCCGAAGGTCAGCAGGAAGAGCGGGCCGCGGCCGTCCTCGTCGGCCGTGACGACCAGGCCGGAGCCGTCGGGCAGCCAGGTGGCGGAGGTCGGCCAGCGGTCCCAGTCGTCCGCGAGGACCTCCGGCTCGCCCGAGCCGTCCAGGCGGGTGAGGCCCAGCCGGACCACGGGGGCCTCCTCGGGCGTCGTCACCGACTCCGACACGAACACGACCCACCGCCCGTCCGGGGAGACCGCGGGGGCGAACGCGTCGGCGTCCGGGTCGTCCACGAGGGCGCGGCGCTCGCCCGACGCCGTGTCGACGGCCGCCAGCGTGGAGCGCAGCGCCGCCCCCGGGTCGCCCACCGACCACGTCGTGACGAGCGTGCCGCCGTCGGGCGACAGGTCGGCCCCGTGCTCGAACAGCTGCCGGCCCGCGCCGGTCACCTGGCGCAGCTCCAGGCGGGCGTCGTCGGCCGCGAGGTGGGCCACGAAGCGGCGGTCCTCGTCGGGTCCGAGGTCGTGGTCCCAGTGCCGCACCGGGTAGCCGGAGTGCAGGATCGCGGAGATCTTGCGGTCCGTGCGCTGCTTGCGCAGCGCCTCGTCCTCGGCGAGCCCGGCCGCCTTGGGCAGCACCGGCGCCGCGACGGAGACGACGTCGGACGCGCGGGCCGCGAGGACGCCGCCCAGGCCGCCCGGTGCAGTGGCCACCACGCGCGCCTCGCCGCCGCCCGCCGGCAGCAGCCACAGCGCCGCCTTCGGCTCCTCCTCGTCCTTCTCCGCCTCCGGGTCCGGGCGGGCGGACGCGAACAGCACGTCGCCCGACGCCGCGAACACCGCCGACGACTCGCCCTTGCGGCTGCGCGTCAGCCGCCGCGCCGGGGCCGCGCCCGCCGGGTCGACCTCCCAGACGGCCGTCGTCCAGCCGGTGCGCTTCGCGTCGAGCGTCTGGACGGTCGTGACGAGGCGTGTGCCGTCGGGGCTGAGCGAGAGACCGGAGACCCGAGGGATCTCCACGTAGCGGTCGAGGTCGTCGAAGGGCGTGGGGGCGACGTTGTCCTGGGTCACGCGCCCCGGTCTACCACAGCACCTGCCGAGCAGGCAGTTGTTACCGCGATGGAGCCCGGGACGGCTCCATACCGGGAGCAACAGCCTGTTCGGCGACGGGGGCGGGGGCGCCGTAGAAGCGGGCGAAGGCGGCGACGAGCCGACGTGACGACTCGACCATGGCGCCCGCCGTCATCCCCGCGACGTGCGGGGTGAGGATCGCGTGCGGGTTGCCCACCAACGGCGAGGCGAACCGGTCACCCTCGGCCTCGAAGACGTCGAGCGCCGCGACCGACGGGCCGCGGTCCGGGTCCCGCAGCGCCGCGTCGAGCGCGCGCTCGTCGACGATCCCGCCGCGCGCGATGTCGACCAGCAGCGAGCCAGGTCGCATCGCTTCCAGCTCGGCGGCGCCGATCATCCCCCGGGTCGAGGCCGTGAGCGGCACGTGCAGCGAGACGACGTCGCACGACCCGATCAGCGCGGAGAGCGAGTCCGCCCGCTCGACGCCCCGCTCGCGCGCGGCCGCGGCCGTGAACCGCGGCGACCCCAGCACGACCACCGACGCGCCGAACGCCCGCACGAGCCGCGCCACCTCCCGCGCCGTCGCGCCCGCCCCGACCAGGCCCACGCGGCGGCCCGCCAGGCCGCGCGCCGGCCCCGGCGCGACCGCCTCGGCCCACCGGCCGGCGTGCAGCGCCGCGCTGCGCCGGGTCACGCCCCGCAGGCCGTCGAGCATCAGGGCCAGTGTGTGCTCCGCGACCGCCGCCGCGTTCGCGCCCGGCGTGGAGAGCACCTCGATCCCCAGCCGCCGGCACGCGGCCGCGTCCACCGTGTCCATGCCGGTCGCGGCGCGCCCCACGACCCGCAACGGCTGGTCGTGGGACGGGTCCGCGAGCCGCCCGAGCACCGTCGCGTCGAGCGGGATGCCCGCCCGGAACTTCACGGCGTCGAAGCCGGACGCGCGCTCGGCCACGTCCACCAGCGCCGCGCCGTCGAACCCGTCGAGGTCGACCACCGCGCCGTGCTCGGCGAGAGCCGCCCGCTCCGGGCCGGGCACGCGCCGCACGTTGACGGTGAGCTCGACGCCGAGACCCCGCAGCTCCCGCAGCTCGGCCGGCCCCCGGGCGCCCGGCGCGGGGTCGACGACGAGCACGCGGGGCGGCGCGGAGGGAATCGACATCGGAGCACCGTACCGACCCGCCCGCCGAACAGGCGGTTGACACCGCTATGGGGAGCGGACGGGCCCCATCACGGTGTCAACTGCCTGTTCGGCACCGTTGGCGGGGCCACGGGGAACGCCGGATGAACGTTCGCTGAACTTGTCCGCGCCGGCGCCCCGTGCGGTTGAGGGGTCCCGCCGTCATCGGGCACGGTCTGGTCGTGAGACCACCGTCGCCCCGTTCGTCCCACCCCGCCTCCTCCCTGCCGCCGCTGCCCGCCACCGCCGACCTGGTCGTCGTCGGGGCGGGGATCGTGGGGCTCGCGCACGCGCTCGAGGCGCACGCGCGGGGGCACTCGGTGCTGGTGGTGGAGCGCGACCCGCGGCCCGACGGAGCCTCGGCCCGGCGCGGCGGGCACGTGGCCGTCACGACGCAGGACGCCGCCACGCTCTCCTGCGCGCTCGCCTCGCGGGAGCGCTGGCTGAAGCTGGGGCGCGAGGCCGGGTTCTGGGTCAAGGACACGGGCGCCGTCGTGGTCGCGCGCTCGGCCGACGAGCTCGCCGTCCTGGACGACCTCGTCGCCGCGCGCGACGGCGACGCCCAGCTCCTCGACGCCGCGCAGGCCGCCGACCGGGCCCACGTGACCGCGGACGGCGTGGTCGGCGGCGCGTTCCTCCCCCTCGACCTGCGCGTGGACCCGCGCGACGCGCTCCGGGCCCTCGCCGCCGCCCTCGACGCGCGACCCCGGGCCGACGTGGCCTGGTCGACGACGGCGCTGACGTTCGAGGCGGGCACCGGTCGCACGCTGGTGCGCACGTCACGCGGGGAGGTCGTGGCCCGGCGCGTCCTGGTGGCGGTGGGCCCCGACCTCGACCGGTTCTTCCCCGGCGAGGCCGCGCGCACCGGCCTGCGGCACGACGTGCGGCAGGTCCTGCGCGTCGTCGCTCCGGGGCGGGCGCACGACCCGGCCGGCCCCGTCGTGCTCGGCGGCAGCACCCTCCTGCGCGACGCCGCCTACGCCCACAGCCCGGCGCTGGCGGACGTGCGCGAGCGCCTGCGCACCGGGGCTCCCGAGCTCCTCGACGCCGCCGTCCACCTCGCGTTCACCCCGCTCGCCGACGGCGCGCTCCTCCTCGGCGAGGCCCGCCGCACGGACGCCGAGCGACGCGCGGACGCCGCGCTCGACCGCGACCCCGAGCGCTCCGACGTCGCCGACGCGCTGCTGCTGCGCGAGGCCGCCGTGCTGCTCGGGCGGCCGCTCGAGGTGCGCCGGCGCTGGTCCGTGCCCGACGTCGCCGTGCCGCGCCCGCGCCGCGGCCCGTTCGCCGGCACGCCGTTCGTCGTCACCGACCCGGCGCCGGGCGTCACGACGGTGACCGTCGCGGACGGGCTCGGCACGACCACCGCGCTGGGCCTCGCCGCGAAGGTCGTCGACGGCCTGCTCTGACCCGGCGGCCGCGCCGGCGAGGGGCCCGGTGACGTCGCGATGGGTCGCCGTCCTGCGCGCTGACGGCGACCCGTCGCTACGTCACCCGCCCAGCCCCGCCCGGATCGCGCCCAGCGCGCGGTCGAGCTCGCCGTCGCTCACTCCCCCGAAGCCGACGACGAGGCCGGTGTGCCGGGCCGTGCGGCACGCGTCGGACAGCAGCGGCAGGTCGAAGCCGGCCTCGCGCGCGGCGGCATGGGCGCGCAGCGCGGCGTCCTGCGGCATGAGCCACGTCGAGTACATGCCGGCGGAGGTCGCCGCCGGGGCGGCGTGCGGCGCCAGGACCGCGGCGACCCGGGCCGCCCGCTCGGCGTACACGCGCCGCGCGGTGCGGACCACCGCGTCGAGCCAGCCGTCGCGCAGCAGGGTCAGCAGGGCGCGCTGCACGGGCCAGGCGGCGACGTCGTGCACGAGCCCGCGGTGCCGCGCCACGTCGTCGAGCAGCGCCGGCGGCGGCACCATCCACCCGACCCGCAGCCCGGGCGGCGCGGACTTCGACGCCGTCCCCAGGTACGCCACGCGGTCCCGGCCGAGGGTGGCCAGCGCCGGCACGGGCGCCACGTCGTAGCGGAGCTCGGAGTCGTAGTCGTCCTCGACGACGACGGCTCCCGTGGCCCGCGACGCGGCGAGCAGCGCCAGGCGGTCGTCGGCCGGCATCACGCGGCCCAGGGGGTGCTGGTGCGCCGGGGTCACGTACGCCGCGGCCAGGCCGCGCAGCGCGGCCTCGTCGTGCCGGGCCTCGGCCGGCAGGTCGACGACGGCGCGGCCCGATGCGCGCGCGGTGGCGACGGCGGCGCGGTAGCCCGGGTCCTCGACGCCCACCGGCCCCGGCGGCAGGACGGCGAGCACGTCGCTCAGCCCCGCCGTCGTCCCCGCGGTGACGACGACCTCGTCCGGGTCCACCACCAGGCCGCGGGTGCGGGCGAGGCGCTCGGCCAGCGCCTCGCGCAGCGCGGGCAGACCGCACGGGTCGTCGTAGCCCCGGGGCGGCGTCGCCGCCGACACCTCCCGCCACGCGCGACGCCAGCCCGCGCGGTGGCGCGGGTCGATCCACGGCTCGCCGGTGCTCAGGCGCACCAGCCCGCTGCCCGGACCCGCCGGGGGCCGCGGTCGCACGTCGGCGCGCGGCACCGCCTCCGACGCGACGAACGTGCCCGCGCCCCGGCGCGCGGACAGCCACCCCTCGGCCACGAGCTGGTCGTAGGCCTGCTCGGCCACCGAGCGCGCGACGCCGAGGTCCGCAGCGAGGGCCCGCGTGCTGGGCAGCCGGTCGCCGCGCCGCAACGTGCCCCGGGAGACGAGGTCGCGGACCTGCCCGGACAGCTGCGCGCCGAGCGGCTCGCGGCTGCCGCGGTCCAGGCGGACGGGGAGGGCTGCCACGGCGGGCTCCTGTCGTCGGGGGGCATGTCGGGGGTCGATGTCGAGGACGAAGTGGCCTGCTGGACCCACCCGGAAATGGCTCGTGACGGCAGGCCAGCCAAGGGCCACGCTAGCGGCATGGACGCACTCTCCCCCACCCCGAGGACCACCGTGCGGCGCGGCCGGAACCGTGCCGTCGCCGACCGCGCGGAGCTGCACGCCCTGCTGTCCGACGGGATGGTCGCCCACCTCGGCGTCGACGTCGGCGAGGGCGGCGACCGGCATCCCGTCGTGCTGCCGTGCGCCTACGCCGTCGACCTCGACGGCCCCGACGACGGCGGCACCTTGTACGTGCACGGGTCGGTCGCGGCGCGCTGGCTGGTCGGGGCGACGGACGCGACCGTGTGCGTCACGGTGACCGAGCTCGACGGCCTCGTCCTGGCCCGGTCGGGGTTCCACCACTCCGTGAACTACCGCTCGGCCGTCGTCATCGGCACCGCGCGCCTCGTCGACGACGAGGCGGAGCGGGAGCGCGCCCTGGACGCCATCGTCGACCACCTGGCGCCGGGCCGGTCCGCGACGCTGCGCCCCGCGACCCGCAAGGAGCTCGCCGCGACCGCCGTGCTCGCCGTCCCCCTGCGCGAGGCGTCCATGAAGGCCCGCGCCGGTGGCCCCGTCGACGACCCGGCCGACGTCGCCGCCGGGGGCTGGGGCGGGCACGTGCCGGTGCGGCGCGTCGTGGGTGCCGCGGTCCCCGACGCCCACGCCCACGAGCCGGTCCCGGCGCACGTCGCCGCCCTGGCCGGCCTGTCGCCGCGGGTGCGCCCGCAGCCTCAGCCCCAAACCGCCTGAGCACGAGGCAGCGCAACGTCTCCGCGAGGTGGCGCGGGAGGCCTTGTCGCGAGGCTGGTCGGGCCTGGCGGGAGCCGAGCGAGGAACGAGCGAGGCGGATGGTGCGCCTCGCGACAAGGCCTCCCGCGCCACCTCGCCCCGACTCGGACTACCTCGGGGGGCGCTCGTCGCGGTCGGCCATCTTCGCGAGCATGGCGTTGTACTCCTCCAGCTCGGCGTCGCCGTCGCGGTCCGCCTTGCGGTCGCGGCGGCGGGCCTCGCGCTCGTCGGAATTCGTCCACTGGACGGCGACGGCGATGGCGAGCGCGAGCGTCGGCAGCTCGCCGATGCCCCACGCGACGCCGCCGCCGCGCTGCTGGTCGTCGATCGCGGGCAGGCCCCACGGGCGGCCCATGTTGCCGAACCAGTCGGCGACGAGCAGCGACGTGCCCGTGGTGAGCACGACGCCGAAGAACGCGTGGAACGCCATCGTCGCGAACAGGAGCAGCAGGCGCTGGGGGTAGCCGGGGCGCTTCGGCCCGGGGTCGATGCCGACCAGCGCGTTCGCGAACAGGTACCCGACCAGCGTGAAGTGCACGATCATCCACACGTGGCCGGCGTGGTTGCGCAGCGCGAACTCGAACGCCGGCGTGTAGTAGAACGCGATCATGCCGCCCGCGAAGAGCACCGCCGCCACCACGGGGCGGGCCAGGAACTGGCCGAACCGGGAGTGCACCAGGCCGAGCACCCACTCGCGCGGGCCGCGGCTGCCGTCCTTGCGGGCCGGGATCGCGCGCAGCAGCAGGGTCACGGGGGCGGCGAGCACCAGGAACAGCGGCACCAGCATCGCCAGGATCATGTGCTGCACCATGTGGCCGCTGAAGATCACGCGCCCGTACACCGCCGGGCCGCCGCTGGTCACCCAGAACATCACGACCATGCCCAGGCACCACGAGATCGTGCGCCCCACCGGCCACCGGTCCCCGCGCCGCGCGAGCCGCGCGGCCCAGCGGAGGTAGACGATCAGGCCGGCGACGCACGCGAACGCCAGCAGCGGGTCGAGGCTCCACTCGGTGAACCAGCGCCCCATCGACGGCTCGGGCGGGAGCGCCCGGCCGGTGAGCTGGAAGGCGGGCGACACGTCGACGGGGACCTCGTCGGGCACGGGCGGCGCGGTGGAGCCGAGCGCCACGGCCACGCCGGAGACGGCGCCGATGACGAGCAGCTCGACGGCGAGCAGCCGCCAGAACAGGCGCCGCACCGCGCCCCGCGAGTCCGCACGGCCGAGCCGGTCCACGACCCACATCCGGTGCGCGAACCCGAACGCGCCGAGCCCCACCATGAGCACGGCCTTGGTGAGCAGCAGCACGCCGTACGGGGTGAGCAGGTCGCCGAACGAGCCCAGGCGCAGCAGCGCGTTGAGGATCCCGGAGATGCCGACGGCCGCGAAGCACCACCCCGCGATCGGCGAGAACCGCGCGACCGCCGCGGCGGCGGTGCGGCCGTCGTCGCGCCCCTCGCCACGACCCTCGGACCGACCCTCGGACCGGGTCAGCACGACCACCAGCAGGGCGCCCAGGCCACCCACCCACACGGCAGCGCCGACGAGGTGCAGCAGCATGGCGCCGACGGCGAGCTCGTGGTCCGCGGCGCCGGCGGCGTGGCCCGTGGTGGACTGCATGGCCAGGGCCGCGACCGGCAGCACCGTGGTCCACAGCGCGCCCACCGGCCCCCGCACCGCCATCGCGAGCGCCGACGTCACGGCCGCGACGACGATGATCGCGAGGTAGAGCCTGCCGAGGTCGAGGTCGGTGACGAACTGCCCGAGGCCCTGCCCGAAGGCGGGCGACGTGGGCGACGTGCCGGAGATGTTGGAGTACCGCAGCACGAGCTGCAGGACGGCGGCGACGGCCCACACGGCGCTCGCGGCGCCGGCGGTGGTGAGCACCCGCGTCTGGGCGCGGCCGGGCGGGAGCAGGCACGCGGCGACGACCAGCGAGCCGAGGGTCACCGAGAGGCTCACCTCGGTGAGCACAGTGACGACGGGCAGCCCGAACCGGACGGCGGCGCCCGGGTCGGTGAACCCGCTCAGCGCCTCGAACGCGCCCGAGTAGGCGCCGCCCGCCAGCACGGCGAGCACGGCGACGAGGACGGCGGCCGGCCCGGCGGCGACGAGCCACCAGGGCCGCTGCGGCGCGCTCGGGGTACCGCCCGACCGCTGGACGGCGGGAGCTGCGGAGGTCACCCGGCCAGCCTATGGGCGACGGGCGGCGGCCCGGAACGCCCCGGGTGTGAGACTCCCCCGCCTTCTCGGAGATCCGTTCTTCCCATTCCAACGATTATCGATTAGTGTCCAGGACGTTCGTTCGACACCGGGCGCCGCGGGCGCCCACCCACACGCAGCCGAACGTCGCGGGCCCCCGCACAGCAGCGGGCCGCGCCAGGCGGCAACCCGAGAGGATCAACGATGATCAAGCACCGCACCCTCGCGAGCGTGGGCACCCTCACGGTGGCCGCCCTCGCGCTCACCGGCTGCGCCGGCTCCGACGACGGCGGCAGCGGCGACGCGGGCGGCACCACCGAGGTCAGCCTCCTCGTCAACGTCACCCCGAACCTCACCGAGGAGTTCTGGAACGACCTCGTCAAGCCGTTCGAGGACGCCAACCCGGACATCGACGTCGTCGTCCAGGACCCGGGCGCCGAGGGCGTGACCGCGGCGCTCCCCCGCCTGCTCACCGCGGGCGACGCGCCCGACGTCGTCCAGTCGCTGCCCCCGACGACCGAGCTCGCCCCCGAGCTCGTCGACCTGTCCCAGTACGACTGGGCCAAGACCGGCCCGCTGGCCGACCAGTACTCGATCGACGGCAAGTACTACATGGCCGGCATCGGCTTCCAGCTGCAGAGCCTCTTCTTCTACAACAAGACGGCGTTCGAGGAGGCCGGCATCACCGAGGTGCCGACCACGGTCGAGGAGCTCACCGCCGACCTCGGCAAGCTCAAGGACGCGGGCTGGACGCCGCTGCAGACCGGCGGCGACTGGATGTCCAGCCACTCGATCCAGGCCCTCGGCCTGCCGACGATCATCGCGGAGAACCCGGACTGGTTCGCGCAGATGAGCGCGGGCGACGTCACCTTCTCCGACACGTACGGCGACACGGTCGCCACCTACGCGGACTGGGTCGCGAAGGGCTACATCCCCAAGGACGCCCTCGGCATCAAGTACCCCGACGCCGAGCAGGCGTTCCTGTCCGGCAAGAGCGCCGTCTACCCGATGGGCAGCTGGTTCGTCGGCTCCGAGGTCAAGGCCGAGGACAAGGCCGACATCGGCGTCTTCCGGGCCCCCGCCGTGGACGGCGTCAGCAACCCGGCGATGGGCGCGAACATCGCGAGCCCGTACTCCATCCTCAAGGCGAGCAAGAACCAGGACGCGGCGGCCAAGCTCGTCGAGTTCCTCGTGACCGACAAGACGGCGGTCGCGGACCAGCTCGAGGTCGACGGCAACTTCCGCGACGGCTACGAGTACGAGATGGACGACCTGGGCAAGGAGCTGCTGCAGATCGTGGCGGACACCCCCGCCGAGTCGTACACCCCGACCGGCCAGGGCTACGGCGAGCGCACCCTGCCCACCGGCTACTCGGACGAGATCAACGCGCAGACGCAGGCCCTCATCGGCGGCACCGCGCCCGACAAGGTCGACTCCGCGATGGACGACTGGTTCGCCTCCACCGCAGGCTGATGATGGCTGCGACCCTCACACCCGCCCGCGCGCGCCGCCGTCCGCCGGCGCGCGTGTGGCGCGACCGCGTCCCCGGGATCGTCATGGGCGGCCCCGCCGTCCTGGTGTTCCTCGCGATGTTCATCGTCCCGATGATCCTGGCGTTCGTGCTGAGCCTGACCGACTGGAACGGCTACAGCCTGAACTTCACGTTCATCGGCTTCGACAACTACGCGGAGGCCTTCCGCAACCCGCGCACCGTGGACGCGGCGATCTTCACCGCCGTCGTCGCGTTCGTCGGCACGGTCCTGTGCAACGGCGTCGGCCTCTTCATCGCTGCGCTGATCGCCGGCAACAGCCGCGCGAACACGCTGCTGCGCACGATCTTCTTCTACCCGTACATCATCAGCGCGCTGATCATCGGGTTCCTGTGGTCGGCGATGCTCTCCCCCGAGGGCGCCGTGAACGGCCTGCTGGGGCACCTCGGCATCGCGCCGGTGCCGTTCCTCACCGAGGTGGCCTTCGCGAAGGCGAGCGTGATCCTCACGATCGTGTGGTCGCACTTCGGCTTCAACATGATCCTGTTCCTCGCGGGCATCAAGTCCGTGCCCACGGAGTACTACGAGGCCGCCACCGTGGACGGCGCCTCGAAGTGGCAGCAGTTCCGCAACGTGACGATGCCGCTCATCGCCCCCGTGTTCACCGTGAACCTCGTGCTCACGCTGGTGGGGCTGCTCAAGGTCTACGACATCGTCCTGGCGCTGACCGACGGCGGCCCCGCCGCGTCGACCCAGACGATCGTGTACCAGATCCTGCGGGACTCGTTCGCCCAGTCGAAGCTCGGCTTCGGCGCGGCGCAGTCCGTGGTCCTGCTGCTCGTGACGGCGGTGCTGGGCCTCGCGGTGACGTTCGCCCGGCGCGGCGCGGAGAAGAAGGTGGCCGACTGATGGCGACGACGACGCACCCCACCACCCCCGTGACCCCGCCGGCAGCCCCGGCGCCGAGCACGCCGGCCCGGACGCCGCGGGCCCGGCGCCGCGAGCGCCCCGGCGTGGGCACCGTGCTCAAGTGGGTGGTGCTCGGCCTCGGCGCGCTGGTCATGCTCGTGCCGCTGTACATCATGGTGATCAACGCCTTCAAGCCGCAGGACGCGATCATCTCCTCGCCGCTGGCGATCACCCCGGACACGTTCAGCCTGGAGTACCTGCAGGCCGCCCTCACCAGCGAGAAGTTCAACGTGGTGAAGGCGTACGGCATCACGCTGCTGTTCGTCGCGCTGGTCAACGTGTGCGGCATCGCGCTCGCCGCGCCGGTCGCGTACGTCATCGCGCGCGGCCGCTCCAAGTGGCACCTGGGCCTGCTGCTGCTGTTCGTGTCCGGGCTGTTCATCCCGGGCCAGGTGACGCTGATCCCCGTCGTCTTCGTGCTGCGGGTGCTGGGCCTCATCAACACGATCCCGGGCTTCATCCTGTTCGAGACGGCGGCGACGCTGCCGGTGACGATCTTCCTGTTCTCCGCCTACCTGCGCACCGTGCCCCGCGACATCGACGAGGCCGCCGCCCTGGACGGCGCGGGCAGGATCCGGGCGTTCTGGTCCTGCATCTTCCCGATCATGCGGCCGGTGGTCGCGACGATCGTCGTGCTGAACTCGATCAGCGTCTGGAACGACTTCGTCAGCCCGCAGATCATCCTGGGCCCCAGCTCCGGCATCTACACCGTGACGACGGGCGTGTACGCGGCCGTGGGCGAGTTCTCCACCGACTACACGACCGTCTTCCCGACCCTGCTGCTGGCGGTGAGCCCCGCGATCCTCTTCTTCGTCCTCATGCAGCGGCACATCATCGGCGGCCTGGTCGCCGGCGCGACGAAGGGCTGACGCGCACCATGACCGACCGCACGACCGACCCCCGCATCCCCACCACGTCCCTGCACGAGGTCCCCGCCTGGGCCGTCCTCGAGCGGCGCCTGTTCGACGCGACCGAGGAGGCCTGGCGCCTCTTCTCCGCCCGCTACACCGGGCCCGACGGGCGCATCCTGCACGCGGGCGGCTTCGAGCACCGCGACGGCGTGGACGACCTGTACGAGCCGTTCTTCAACTGGCCCGCGTTCTACGCCCTGGGCGGCAGCGACGAGATCCTCGCGGCCGCGAAGCACCACTTCGAGGGCGTGACGGCGCAGCTCACCGAGGCCGGCATGCTCACGGGCGAGTACGAGAACGGGTACGACTGGTTCCACCAGGGCGAGTCGCTGCTGTTCTTCTACGGGCTGTGCGCGGCCGACCCGGGCGACGAGCGGTTCGCCGAGCGCGCGCGCCGGTTCGCGGCGCTGTACACGGACCCGGCGCACGGCAACTACGACCCCGCGCGCAACATCGTCACCGCGCCGCACAACGGGGCGCGGGGCCCGCTGCCCGGGCTGGGCACGGAGTGGCTCACCTACCCCGCCTCCCTCGACTACATGGAGGCGTACGGCCTCCCCCTGCACGGGCTGCCCGGGATCACGCGGTGGTCCGACCTGGAGGACCCGGCGCACGCGCAGCTCATGGGCGACGAGCTCCAGCGCCGCGCGGCCGGCGACACCGCGGTCAACCTCGCGGCGACGTCGCTCGTGGTCAACCGCTGGCTGTACGACGGCGACACCGCCTCCGCCGCGTGGGTGGCGCGGTACGTCGACGGGTGGCGCGAGCGCGCGGCCGCCGGGACTGCACCAGGCGGCCTCATGCCCGACAACGTGGCGCCCGACGGCGTCGTCGGCGGCCTGCACGACGGCGCCTGGTACGGCGGCCACTACGGGTGGACGTGGCCCCACGGCCTGCACTCGGTGGGCATGAGCACGCTGATCGGTGCGATCAACGCGTCGTTCGTCTCGTCGTCCCTCGCGGGGGCCGCCGGGTCGCGCGACGACGGGCCGCTCGACCTCGTGCGCACCATGCTCGACACGGCGCTCGACCACGCGATCACCTCGCCGGTCACCGAGACGCCGTTCAGCCTGCGCGGCAGCTGGATCGAGCGGCTCGGGCCGCACGCCGACGAGCCCGCGACGCTCGTGCCCTACCGGTACGGCGCGGACGGCTGGTTCGACTACGGCCCGCTGCAGCTCGACCTGCCCACCTGGCTGTGGTGGTGGACGCGCGACGACGCCGACCGCAAGCGCCTCGACCGCGTGCTCGACGGCATCCCCGGATCGGACGAGGTGCGGCCGTTCCGCGACAAGGTCGAGGCCGGCCACGAGGGCCCCTGGCTCGCGTTCCTCGACGGCTCGCTGCCGGACTACCCGGAGCGCGCGCTGTCGATGGCGCTCGGCCAGCTGGCCCGTCGCGTCGCCGTGATGGACGCCGAGCCCGTGGACCCCGAGACCGTGCACCTGCACTTCTGGCAGCGCGCCAACCCGGTCGTCACGGAGGTGCTCGGGCAGCTCATCACCGGCACGCCGCAGACCCTGTACAACGGCGGGCTGCCGTTCGCCGCCGTCGCGTACACCGACGCCGACCGCGGCCGCCCCGGCCTGCCGCCGGACGTCGCGGCGCTCGTCTCCGGCCTCGACCGCGACGCCGACGGCACCGGACGCGTCGAGCTCAGCCTCGTCAACCTGTCCCCCACGCACGCGCGGCGCGTGCGGGTACGGCCGTCGCGGTTCGGCGAGGAGCGCCTGACGGGCGTCGTGACGCATGGCGAGGACGGCGGCGTCTGGCCCGGCCCGTCCACGGCATCGGCCGGGGTCGCGGGAGCACGGACCACCGCGACCGTCCCCCTGGACGCCCCGGACCTGCTCGTCGAGCTGCCGCCGAGCCAGCGCGCCGACGTCGTCCTGCTCACCGCACCCGCCGGCACCGCCCCACATCACCACCAGCCGCGCCACCAGCACCACGAAGGAGCACGACCATGACCGAAGCACTCGCGCCCGTCAGCGCCCTGCCGTCCGATCCCGGCGCCGGCCTCGTGCGGCCCGAGATCACGCTGCCCGTGCGCGGCGGCGCGTACGAGCGGGCCGACGCGGACACGCTCGAGCGGCTCGGCCAGGTCTCGTCCGCGACGGCATGCGCCAAGCTGCACGGCCTCGGCATCCGCCACTCGTTCGTCGAGGGGCCGCGGCCGCTCAAGCCCGGGTACCAGGTGGTGGGGTCCGCGCTCACCCTGCAGTTCATGCCCCAGCGCGAGGACCTCGCCGCCGGGGACGAGCAGGAGTACGTGGAGCGGCACACTGCCCTGTGGCACGTGCTCGAGGCCGTGCAGCCCGGCGACGTGCTGGTGGTCCAGGCGTACGGCAGCCGCTTCTCCGGCTGCGTGGGCGACATCCTCGCGCGCTACTTCCAGCGCAAGGGCGGCGCGGGCATGGTCGTCGACGGCCGCATCCGCGACTCGGGCAAGATCGCCGACCTCGGACTGCCCGTGTGGTCCACCGGCGTCACGCCGCACTACGCGTCGCAGTCCGAGCTGTTCCCCTGGGCCTACGACGTGCCCGTCGCCGTCGGCGGCGTGCTGTGCATGCCGGGCGACCTCGTCGTCGCGGACGACGACGGCCCCGTCATCGTGCCCCGCGCGATGGCGGACCAGGTGGTCGCGTCCGCGCAGGACCACGAGGAGTGGGAGGTCTTCAGCCGCCAGCGGCTCGACGAGGGCGCCCGCCTCAGCGACTACTACCCCCTGACCCCCGACACGCGAGGGGAGTTCGAGGCATGGCGTTCCGCCCAGCCCTCCGCCCGCTGACGCCCGTCGGGGAGGCTCCCGCGGGGCTCGCCGCATCGTCGTTCGGGCTCGGCTGCGCGCCGATCGGCAACCTCTTCACGCCGGTGGCGGAGGCCGACGCCGAGGCGACGGTCGGCCGCGCGCTCGAGCGCGGGATCCGGTTCTTCGACACGGCGCCGCACTACGGCGAGGGTGTCAGCGAGCTGCGGCTCGGGCACGCCCTGGCCGGCGTCGACCGGGACTCGGTCGTCATCGCGACCAAGGTGGGCCGCGTGATCGTCGACGCCGACGGCGCACCCGTCCCGTCGGGCGGCACCGGCGGGCCGGGCGGCAGGACGGTCGGCGACCTCAGCCGCGACGGGGTGCTCCGGTCGCTGGAGGGCAGCCTGGCCCGCCTCGGCACCGACCGCGTCGACCTGCTCTACCTGCACGACCCGGCGGACGTCGACGCCGCGCTGCACCCGAGGCATGGCGCCCTGCCCGCGCTGCTGGAGCTGCGCGACCAGGGCGTCGTGCGGGCCGTCGGGGTGGGCATGATGCGGACGGAGCCCGTCGCGCGGTTCGTGCGCGAGGCGGCGGGCGTCCTCGACGTCGTCATGCCCGCGGGACGCGCCACGCTCCTGGACCGGTCGGCCCTGGTCGACCTGCTCCCCGCCGCCCGTGAGCGCGGCGTCGGCGTGATCGGCGCCGCCGTGTACAACTCCGGCCTGCTCGCCGACCCGGTGGCGGCGCCGTTCTTCGACTACCGGCCCGCGACGCCGGACCAGGTCGACCGGGCCCTGCGCATGGCGGCCGCGTGCCACCGCGAGGGGATCGACCTGCCCACGGCCGCCGTCCGCTGGCCGCTGCGCGTCCCCGGCGTCGAGGCCGTCGTCGTGGGCGCACGCACCCCCGCCGAGGTGGACGTCTTCGCCGACGCCGCCGACGCCGTCGTCCCCGACCACCTGTGGGCCGAGCTCGACGCGATCGCGCTGGGCACCGCAGCACCCCGGGGAGCCGAGCAGGCACCTGACACCGTGATGGGGCCGCATGGCACCGCATAACGGTGTCAGGTCCCTGCTCGGCACGTCCCGGTTCGGCACGACGGCGGGCGGGATCGTGGACGGGCACGTGCACCTGTGGGACACGGCGGCGATGCGGATCTCGTGGTTCCGGGACGACCTGGGCCTGCCCGCGCGCGTCGGCCCCGACGACCTGGCGCGCGCCGCCGCCACCTCCCCGGTCCCGGTGCGCGCCGCCGTCGCCGTGCAGGCCGCGGACACCGAGGGCGAGGCCCGCTGGCTCGCCCGGCAGGCCGGGGCGCACGGCCCGCTGCCCGGGCCCGTCGTGCTGCAGTACGACGCACGCCCCGGCGACGCCGGAGCCTGGGCGGGCATGGCGCAGGCGGTGATCGACGACGGGACCCCCGTGGCGGGGATCCGCCTCGCCGTCCCCGGGCGCGCGGCGGACCTGTCCGACGTCGCGGGCCTCGACGCGCTGTGCGAGGGCCTCGCGGCATCGGGCCGCGTGCTCGAGACCCTGGTGCGCCCCGAGCAGCTCCCCGCGGTCGCCGGGCTGGCGGGCCGCCACCCGGACCTCGACGTCGTCGTCTGCCACCTCGGCCTCGGCACGGGCGCCCCCGACGCGTCGTGGCGCGACGCCCTCGCCGCCGTCGCCGCGCGGCCCCTCGCCCACGCCAAGCTCTCCGGCCTCCACACGACGGCGCCCGACGACGCCGCCCGCGTCGCCGCGGCCGCCCGCGCCGCCGTCGACCTGCTCGGCCCGGAGCGGCTGCTGTTCGGCAGCGACTGGCCGATGTCCGCGCGCATCGCGCCGTACGCGGAGGTCGTCGGGCGCACCGCCGCGGCCCTGCCCGTGCTCGACGACGCCGCGGCGACGGCGGTCTGGTCCGGGACGGCGGCGCGCCTCTACGGCGCCGCGGGCTGACGCGCCGTCGTCACGAGAGCCGCGCCAGCGCCTCGGCGGTCACCGGGGCGAAACAGTTCACCAGCGTCCCGTCCGGGTCCCGGACCAGCAGCGACCGGTTGCCCCACGGCATGGTGGTGGGCGGGGCGACGACCTCCACCGCGTCGTCGAGCCCGGCGTGCACGGCGTCCACGTCCTCGACGCGGAACTCCACGATGGCGGTGCGGTTGCTGGCCGGCGCCGCGGAGCCCGGCCCGAACAGGGGGACGGTGCGCGTGCTGCCGATCGCCAGGGTGCCCTGCGACGTGCGCAGCTCGGCGAACTCCGGCGACGGGCGGTCGGCGACGGCGCCGGTGAGCCGCTCGTAGAAGGCCGTCAGGCGGTCGACGTCGTCGGTGATGAGGCGGACGGAGACAAGGCTCGCGACGAGGGTCATGGTGGTGCTCCTCCGGTCGGGGATGGTGTGGGGCCGCGGGTTCCCGCGGCTCCCGACCAGCGTGGCGACGCTCCGCGACACCCCGACGTCGGTGATTCCGGCTCAGATGAGCGTGAGGGTCCGCAGGTCCCCGTCGGGCACCTGGACGTCCTCGGGCCGCACGACGCGTCTCGGCGCCCGCTCGGCGGTGGCCGTGACGCGGTCGACGCGGTCGAGGCGGAAGGCGCGGATCCCGTCGCGCAGGCGGCACCACGCCAGCAGGTACCACCCGGTGGACGACCCGACGAACCCGAGCGGCTCGACGTCGCGCGTGCTCGCGGCGCCGTCGCGGTCCGTGTACCGCAGGCGGAGCACCCGGCGCGCGGTGATCGCGTCCGCGAGCACGGCGGGGATCGCGGGCGCGTCGGGCGGCGCGCCCAGCAGGTGCACGCGGGCGGCGAGGTCGTGCGCGGCGGCCGCGTCGTCGTCGCGCATGGCCGCGAGGATCTTGCGCAGCGCCGTCGACCCACCGCCCGCGAACGGCGTCCCCGCGAGGGAGCCGAGCGCGACGGCGACGGCCACGGCCTCGTCCGGGCTGAAGTTCACCGGGGGCAGCGAGCGCGCGCGGTCGAGGCAGTAGCCGCCGGTCCTCCCCGGTTCGGCCCAGACGGGCACGCCCGCCTGCTGCAGCGCGCTGATGTCTCGCTCCACGGTGCGCCGGCTCACCTCGAACCGGGCGGCCAGCCACGACGCGCTCCGCGGGCGGGGAGCGACCGCCCGCAGCTCCTCGACGATCGCGTACAGCCGGTCCGTCCGGTTCACGCGACGACCCTACGCGCGCCGCGGGTACCGCTACCTCGCACCCGACGAGTCCCCTGAGCACGCAGACGCCGGTCGACGTAGCGATCTCTCGCCGTGCGCTGTCAGGACGGCGAGAAATCGCTACGTCGCCGCCGACGATGCCGTGCGAGGATCCCGACGTGTCAGGGCGACGAGGGAGGAACTGATGTTCGCGAGGTCTTTGGGCGACGACGGCGCGGAGCTGCGGCCGCTGGAGCCGTGGCACGCGGAGGAGCTGCTGGCGACGATCGACCGCGGCCGGGAGTTCGTCGGGCGGTTCATCGGCCTGCCGGACCGCATCACCGACGTGGCGTCGAGCCGGTCGTTCCTCGAGTCGTACGCGCAGAAGGCGGCGACGGACACCGGGCGCCTCTACGGCATCTGGCTGGACGGCACCCTCGTGGGCGGCGTCCTGTTCCGCACCATGGACGTGGCGCAGGGCACGGCCGAGGCGGGCTGCTGGCTGGAGCCGACGGCCGCGGGCCGCGGCCTGGTGACCCGGGCGTCGCGCGTCATCATCGACTGGGCGGTCCGCGAGCGCGGCATCCACCGCATCGAGTGGTGGGCGGCGTCGGGCAACACGGCGAGCATCGCGGTCGCCCGTCGACTGGGGATGCGGCGCGACGGCGTGCTGCGCGAGCACCACGAGTACCGCGGCGTGCGGCAGGACATCGAGGTCTGGTCGGTGCTCGCGCCGGAGTGGGAAGCCCAGGGATGAGCGACGACGGCGTCGAGCTGGTCGGGGGGGTCGAGAAGCGCGAGATCGTCCTCGTCGAGCCGGACCCGACGTGGCCGGAGCGGTTCGCGCGGGAGCGCGAGCGCATCGTCGCGGCCCTCGGCCCGGTGGCGGTGCGCGTCGACCACGTGGGCTCGACGTCGGTGCCGGGCCTCGCGGCCAAGCCGATCGTGGACATCGACGTCAGCGTGCCCGACGTCGAGGACGAGGACGCCTACCTGCCCGCGCTGCTCGCGGCCGGGTACGAGCTGCGCGTCCGCGAGCCCGGCCACCGCCTGGTCCGCACGCCCGAGCGCGACGTGCACGTCCACGTCTGCGCCACGGGCAGCGGCTGGGAGCGCAGCCACCTGCTGTTCCGCGACCGGCTCCGGCACGACGCCGCCGACCGTGCCGCCTACGCCGCGCTCAAGCGCGAGCTCGCACAGCGCGACTGGCCGAGCATGAACGACTACGCCGACGCCAAGGGCGGCCTGATCGCCGAGATCACCGCCCGGGCGGAGGCGTGGGCCGCCGCCACGGGCTGGCAGCCCTAACCCTCGCCGTCGAGCAGCGTGCCCGCCGCGTGCGCCTCGAAGAGCGCGGACGCGGCGTCGGCGTCGCCGTCGTCGAGCACGTCGAGCAGGCTGCGGTGCCAGTCGGCCACCTGGTGCCAGTCGCCGGTGAACTCGGGGTCGCCGAGCAGGTGCATGGACCGCAGGCTGGGTTCGATGATGTCCCACATGCGCGGCAGGTAGCCGTTGCCACTGGCCTCGATGACGGCGCGGTGGAAGCCGAAGTCGAGCTCGCGGAACGCGGGCAGGTCCTGCGCCTCGACGGCGCCGTGCATCTCGTCGATGACCTTCTCCAAGTTGGAGCGGGTCTCGGGGGCGAGCTGTCCGCAGGCGAGCCGGCCGGCCAGCGCCTCGAGGGCCACGCGCGCCTGCTTGGCCTGCTGCGCCTCCTCGTCGGAGTACTGCGCCACGAAGTTGCCCTGGTGGCGCACGTGCGTCACCAGTCCCTCGTGCGCGAGGCGCTTGAGGGCGTCGCGCACGGGCGCCTGGCTGACCTGCAGCCGCCGGGCGAGCTGCGACTCGACGAGCTGCTCCCCGGGGGCCAGCTGCGACGTCTTGATCATGGTCTTGACGAGGTCGTAGATCTGGTCCGACAGCAGCCCGCGCTCGAGGCCGCCGATCGAGCTGAGCGCGTCCGTCATGCCTGCCGCCCCACGTCGTTCGTCCGGTCGTTATCGACAATCGTTTGTGCGTCGCCAGCGTACGCGGTGAGCCAGGCGTCCGCGATGATCCGCGACGCCGGCGGCGCCGGGTGCACGCCGTCGGGGGCGAGCGCCGCAGCGCCGGCGGCGCCGGCGGCGCGAGTCAGCAGGGAGTGCAGCGGCACCAGCGCGGCCCCGGACTCGGCGGCCAGCCGCGCGACGACGTCCCGCTTGCCGTCGAGGTCCTCCAGCCACCCGAGCTGGTCGTCGCGCACCGGCAGCAGGAACGGCTCGACCAGCACGAGCCGCGGCGTGCCCGGCACGCGGTCGAGCAGCCGCCGGTAGGTCGTCTCGAACGCCTCGGCGCTCGTCGCGTCGTCGGAGTCGAAGCGGCGCCAGGTGTCGTTGACGCCCACGTACACGGTGAGGATGTCGGGCGCGGACGGCGCGACGTCGCGCTCCCACCGGGCCTCGACGTCGACGGCGCGGTCGCCGGCGACGCCGACGTTGACCACCTCGGCGCCCGGCAGGGCGCGCGCGACGAGGCTGACGTAGCCGTCGCCGAGCGACGCGGCGTCGCCGCGGTCGCGGCCGGCGTCGGTGATGGAGTCCCCGACGAAGACGAGGCGTCCGGGGGTTCCGCTGCTGGTCATGAGCTCTCCTTCGAGTGGCGGGCGGGTCCGACCGTAGCGGTTCGGGGCGGCCGCCACATCATTGTCAGCGATTATCGATTAATGTAACCTGCCGGTGCTTGACGATCCGGGCCGGCGCAGCCGCGTCGCCCCGACACCCGTGACCACACGAGAGGTCGGAGCACTCGCAATGAAGCGACCCCTGTCAGCACTCCTGCTGACGTCCCTGCTCGTCGCAGGGACACAGACCACGGCGCACGCGGCCCCATCCGCGCCCGCCGGCACGCCGGCCACGGCCGGTGTCGTCCTCTACGTCTCCCCCGACGGCGACGACGACGCGAAGGGCGACCGGAAGCGCCCCCTGGCGACGCTCGAGGGCGCGCGCGACGCGATCCGCGACCTGTCGAAGGGACAGCGCGCGAAGGGCGTCACGGTGTACCTCCGCGAGGGCACGTACGAGCGCTCGGAGTCGTTCGTCCTCGGCCCGGAGGACTCGGGCACCGCGGACGCGCCCATCACGTACGCCTCCTACCCCGGCGAGCGCGCCACGATCTCGGGCGGCAAGGAGCTTCCCTACGACGGCTTCTCCCCCGTCACCGACCAGGCCGTGCTCGACCGGATCATCGAGACGTCGGCCCGCGACGACGTCCTCCAGATCGACCTGGGCGCGCTCGGCATCGACGACTACGGCCAGCTCAGCCGGCACGGCTACTGGAAGGCCAACGACGTCAGCACGACGCCGCCCATGGAGCTGTACGTGGACGGCGAGGACATGACCCTGGCCCGCTGGCCCAACGCCGGCGCCGCCAAGGACACCGTCCAGATGAACAAGATCGTCGACCCGGGCCCCACCAAGAACGACGCCGACCTGCAGGAGCGCGGCGGCACGTTCAGCTACTCCTACGACCGGCCCCAGTACTGGACGCAGGCGAAGGACATCTGGCTGGACGGCATCTTCGGCCAGAGCTGGGAGTGGTCGTACAACAAGATCCAGAAGATCGACACGGACGCGCGCACCATCACGCTGCGCTACGGCGAGATGTCCGGCCTGATGAAGACCTGGTACCCGGACTTCCACTTCGCGCAGAACCTGCTCGAGGAGCTCGACGCGCCCGGCGAGTACTACATCGACCGCGACGCCGGGATCCTCTACCTGGTGCCGAACGCGTCGTTCCTCGCGCAGCGCGGTGCCCCCGTCGTGACGACGCTCGACGAGCCGATGATCCGCACGGACGGGGCGTCGTACGTGACGTTCGACGACCTGGTGCTGGAGTACGGGCGGGCCACGGCTGCCGTCATCCTGGGCGGCAGCCACGTGACCATCTCGAACAGCGACGTCCAGAACTTCACCGACGGCGGCGTCCTCATCAACTCCCCCGGCCGGTACACGTACGACGGCATCCCGGTGAACCGCGGCGGCACGGACCACGCCGTGGTCTCCAGCGACATCCGGCACGTGGGCGGCGTCGGCGTCGTGCTGCAGGGCGGCGACAAGGCGGCCCTCTCCCCGGGCCGCAACCGCGTCGAGGACTCCCACATCCACGACTTCGCGTACTACCACAAGGCATACAACCCGGGCGTCATGTTCGACGGCGTCGGGAACGTCGCGCGCGGCAACGAGATCAACGACGCGCCGCACCCCGGCGTGATCGTGCACGGTAACGACCACGTGTTCGAGCAGAACGAGGTCTACGACGTCTGCAAGACGTTCCAGGACCTGGGCGCCGTCTACATGAACTCCGGCGAGACCCCCCAGCAGCGTGGTCACGTGTTCCGGCAGAACTACTTCCACGACATCGGCGTGGGCAAGGACGGCATCGAGGGCATCTACGCCGACAACTTCACGTGGGACCTGGAGATCAGCCAGAACGTCTTCGTGAACATGGGCAACGACGCCATCAAGTCCGGCTCGGCCGACTACATCGACGCCACGAACAACGTGTTCGTCGACACCAAGGTGCCCTACGACAACTACACGCAGTGGATGGGCGACGGCGAGGGCAACACCGTCGACCGCGTGTACATGCCGAAGTGGAAGAAGGTGTTCGCCGACAACAAGGACTTCGTCGGCACGCCGTACCTGACCAAGTACCCCGAGCTGAGGCACTTCTTCGAGGACAACCACTACTTCCCGAACCACTCCACGTTCGCGAAGAACGTCGTGTGGAACCCGCACCGCGCGCGCAACCCCGACGTGAACGCCGAGGGCGCCCTGGACACGAAGAACCTGCTCAACTACGGCACGGGCGACGCCGCCAACTGGGTCACGGACGCGGACCCCGGCTTCGTCGACGCGGCGAACGGCGACTACACGCTCACCGCTGACTCCCCCGTCTTCGACCAGGTCCCGGGCTTCGAGGCCATCCCGTTCGACGAGATCGGCACCGACGGGCACGTCGGCCAGTCGCAGACGCCGGACAGCGTGGCCCTCGAATCGCTCCAGCTGCCCGCGGACCAGCTGGCGGTGACGCTCGGCGACGAGGTGTCGGTGGCGGCGCAGGCCGTGCCGTGGAACGCCACCGCGCAGGCCGTCACCTACACCTCGAGCGACCCGGACGTCGCGACCGTCAGCGCCGCCGGCATCCTCACCGCCGTCGCGCCCGGCGAGGTGACGGTCACGGTCGAGTCGAAGGCCGACGCGGGCATCCGCGACGAGATGGCCGTCACCGTGGCGGCCGGCGACGGCGTGCTGCACTCGACGGACTTCGAGACGGGCGGCAACGGCTGGGCCACCGACCCGAACCGCGCGATCGTCGACGACGGCACGGGCGACCACGTCTACCGGATCAAGAACGGCGCGAACTCCCAGCTCGACCGCCAGTTCTCGGAGTACGCGCTCGACTTCACGGTCACGACGCCGGCCGACGTCCCCGAGGGCGGGCAGATGCTCGTCTACGACCGCACGGGCAGCACGCCGGGCGGGTATGTCCGCTACCGGCACGCGGCGGCCGGGTCCACGTGGACGATCTTCGACTCCGCCTGGGGCACGGTGAAGCAGGTGACGCTCCCCGCGGGCGAGGGGCTGAAGCCCTCCACCGAGTACGACGTGCGCGTGGTGGTCACGGCCGGCGGCGTGCGCGTGCTGGTCGACGGCGAGGAGGTCGTCGCGGGCGCCAACCCGGCCCCGAAGGCGGCCGGCAAGGTCGGCTTCTACGTGCAGGGCTTCGCGTCGCTCGACTTCGACGACGTGTCGTTCTCGCTGGTGGGCGTCGACCCCGACGGCCTGACGCTGGCGCCGTCGGCGGCGACGATCGAACCGGGCGAGACCCGCGCGATCGCCCCGTCGTTCACGCCCGCGGACGCCACGCGTACCGGCCTGGAGTGGGCGTCGAGCGACGAGTCCGTCGCGACCGTCGACGCGAAGGGCGTCGTCCGCGGCCGCGCCGCCGGCACGGCCACCATCACGGCCACGTCGACCGTGGTGCCCGGCCTCGCGGCGTCGTCCACCGTGACGGTGCAGGCGGCGGAGCACCCGGTGACCGACCTCGGCGCCGAGATCCTCGACCCGGCGGCGTGGGCCCCCGGCGAGGGCGTGACGGTGTCCGACGGCGCGGCCCACCTGGCACCGCGCGGCGCGTGGAGCTTCAAGCCCCAGCAGTTCGGGGACGAGCTGCTGCGGTTCGAGACGTCCGTCGGCGACTTCAACGGCGGCTGGTTCGGGTTCTCCGTGCGGTCGAAGACGGCCGGCGACCCGGTGTGGACCAACAGCAGCTCGGGCTACCTCGTGGTCATCAAGGAGGACGTCATCGAGATGCAGAAGTGGAGCCCCGCCGTCTTCATGGTCGACACGTTCCCCAACACGGTGATCGAGCCGAACTCCACCCACGAGGTCACGTTCGGCGCGGTCAACGTCGAGGGCGGCACCCGCCTGGTGCTGCGCGTGGACGGCGAGCCGGTGTGGAGCTACCTCGACGACGCGGCCGACAACCCGCTGGCCACCGACGGGTACTTCACCGTCTACCGGCAGGGCCCCGCGGGCGAGATGAGCATCTCTCCCGCGAGCTGACGAAGTCCCCTTCGAGCACGGGATCCGTGTCGCCATCCACCCGGTCGGCGATACGGATCCCGTGCTCGAAGGGGGTGCCCCGCTCCCGCCTGCTGCGCTACGTTATTGGCATGACCGCCAATAACGTCGTCGCAGGCCAGCGCGGCAGACGACGCCGGCTCAGCCCCGAGCGCTCCCGCCAGCAGATCCTCGACGCCGCGACCGCGCTGGTCGCCGAGCACGGCCCGGACGCCGTCACCCTCGCCCAGGTCGCCGCCGCGGCCGGCGTGACCAGAGGGCTCGTCGGCCACTACTTCGGCACCCACGGCGGCCTGGTCCGCGCGGTGCTCCAGGCGGAGGACGCGCGCCACCGCGAGCGCGTGCGCGCCCGGGTCGCGGACGACGCCGGCGTCCCGTACGCCGCCCGGATGCTCGACGTCGTGTTCGCGACGCTCGACGACGAGCGGTACCGGCGGCTGTGGGCGTGGTCGGCGCTGCACCCGGAGCACGGCACGCTCGCGACCGACGGGCTCGCCGGCATCGCGGACATGATGGAGACGGGCCTGCACGCGGCGCTGCCGGCCGACCGGGTCCCGTCGCGCGACCGGATCGAGGCGGTGCTGCTGCTCGGGATGTCCGGCGCGTACGGATACGCGCTGGGCGGGCGGTCCTGGCAGTCGGCCCTCGGCCACTCCCCCGACGACCCGGCACGCGCCGCCGCGTTCCGCACCGCGCTCTCCGCCGCCGTCGCGGCGTACCTCGTCGGCGAGGAGGCCGCCTGATGGACACCGCGCTCGAGACCCTCCCGCCCCAGGTCCTCGTCGGCCTGCTGACCCTCACCGTGGTCGTCCTCCTCCGCCTGCGCGCCCGCCCCGCGCGGACGCGGCGCCTGCTGACCGGCCCGCTCGTCGTCCTGGTCGTCGGGGCGTTCCTGCTGGTGCCGTGGCTCGCGCTGCCGTCGCCCGGCGGCGCCGGCGCGACGGTCGCCGTCGCGGCCGCCGACCTCGCGCTGACCGTGGGCCTCGGCGTCGCACGCGCCGCCACCGTGCAGCTCTCTCCCGGGACCGACGGCGTCGTGCAGTACCGGTACACCGCGGCGACGGTGGTCCTGTGGGCGGTCTCGGTGGCCCTCCGCTTCGAGCTCGCGGACCTCGGGGCACGGCTCGGGGCGTCGCCCGCCGTCACGGAGGGCAGCGTGCTGCTCGCGCTCGGGCTCGCCCTGCTGACGCAGAACGTCGTGGTGGCACGCAGGGCCGCCCGCGCGCGGGCCGCGACGGCCGGGGTCGCGCCGCAGGCGGTGGAATCCTCCAACGTCTAGCGCCACCCGCCCCGGACGAGGCTTGCTCCTCTCGTGGCGAGACCGCTAGTTTGGCGATCAGTCATCTGATGATTTCCGGATCGCCGGGAACGCCGACCGCCACGAAGAGGTGCGCATGCCCACCATCACCGACGTCGAGATCACCGACGTCCGCTTCCCGACGTCCCGCACCGCCGACGGCTCGGACGCCATGAACGCCGACGCCGACTACTCGGCCGTGTACGTCGTGCTGCGCACCGACGGCACCGACACCGAGGGCGCCCCGCTGGCCGGTCACGGCCTGACGTTCACCATCGGCCGCGGCACGGACGTCGTCGCGCTCGCCGCGCGCCACCAGGCGGACCTCCTGGTCGGGCGCGACGTCGACGACGTCGTCGGCGACATGGGTGCCACCTACCGCGAGCTCACCGCCGACAGCCAGCTGCGCTGGCTCGGGCCGGAGAAGGGCGTGGTGCACCTGTCGCTCGCCGCCGTGCTCAACGCGGCGTGGGACCTCGCCGGGCGCCGCGCGGGCAAGCCCGTGTGGCGGCTGCTCGCGGACATGACGCCCGAGGAGCTCGTCGACGTCGCCGACCTGCGCTACCTCTCCGACGCCCTCACCCGCGACGAGGCCCTGGGGATCCTGCGCGCCGCCGCCCCCGGCAAGGCGGAGCGGATCGCGCACCTGGAGCGGCGCGGCTACCCCGCGTACACGACGTCGGCCGGCTGGCTCGGGTACGACGACGACAAGCTGCGCCGCCTGACCCGCGAGGCCGTGGACGCCGGCTACCGGCACGTGAAGCTCAAGGTCGGGGCCAGGCTCGAGGACGACGTGCGCCGGCTCGGCATCGCGCGCGAGGAGCTCGGCCCGGACCTCACGCTCATGATCGACGCGAACCAGGTGTGGGACGTGCCCGAGGCGATCGAGTGGGTGCGCGCGCTGCAGCGGTTCGACCCGCTGTGGATCGAGGAGCCCACCTCGCCCGACGACGTCCTCGGCCACGCCGCCGTGCGCGCGGGCGTCGCCCCCGTCCGCGTCGCCACGGGCGAGCACTGCCACAACCGTGTGATGTTCAAGCAGCTCTTCCAGGCGCACGCGACCGACTACTGCCAGCTCGACACGGGCCGCCTCGCCAGCGTCAACGAGATCGTGTCCGTGCTGCTGCTCGCCGCGAAGTTCGGCGTCCCCGTGTGCCCGCACGCCGGCGGCGTCGGCCTGTGCGAGATGGTGCAGCACGTGTCCGTGCTCGACTACGTCGCCGTGTCCGGGTCGCTCGACGGGCGTGTCACCGAGTTCGTGGACCACCTGCACGAGCACTTCACCGACCCGTGCGTCGTGACGGACGCCGGCGAGGGCGTGTCGTACGTCGTGCCCACCCGGCCCGGGTACTCCACGCAGATGCACCCCGCCTCCGTCGCGGAGTTCCGCTACCCGGAAGGCGCCGCCTGGGCGTCGTGACCTGGGACACGTCGGGCGGAACACGTTGACCTCAACAAGGGTTGAGGTCGTAGCGTGACCAGCAACGACACCAGCCTCGCGAAGGGAACGAGATGTCCGTCTACACCCTGCCCGACCTGCCGTACGACTACAGCGCCCTCGAGCCGCACATCAGCGGCAAGATCATGGAGCTGCACCACGACAAGCACCACGCCGCGTACGTCACCGGCGCCAACACGGCGCTGGAGAAGCTCGCCGAGGCCCGCGAGTCCGGCGACAACGCCGCGGTGAACCTGCACGAGAAGAACCTCGCGTTCAACCTCGGCGGCCACACCAACCACACCGTCTTCTGGCACAACCTGTCCCCCGAGGGCGGCGGCGAGCCCGAGGGCGAGCTCGCCGAGGCCATCAAGGACACCTTCGGCTCGTTCGAGGCGTTCCAGGCCCAGTTCGCCGCCGTCGCCACCGGCATCCAGGGCTCCGGCTGGGCCGTCCTCGGCTGGGACTCCATCGGCCAGCGCCTCGCCATCTTCCAGCTCTTCGACCAGCAGGCCAACGTCCCCGTCGGCATCACCCCGCTGTTCATGCTGGACATGTGGGAGCACGCCTTCTACCTCGACTACCTCAACGTCAAGGCCGACTACGTCAAGGCCGTGTGGAACATCGCGAACTGGCAGGACGTCGCCGCCCGCCTCCAGCGCGCCCGCACCCAGACCGCCGGGCTCATCGTCCCCGCCTGACGACACCCCACGCTGTGAGCGGGCGTCTGGCCCTGTTTCCGTCGGGAAACGGGGCCAGACGCCCGCTCACAGCGCTGTCTGCTGGTACAGCGCCAGGCGGAGCTCGCCGTCGAGGACGACGTAGGTGCTCGTCATGAGCGCCTCGAAGGGCGCGTCGCCGCCCCGCACCGCCCGCGCCCGGTAGACGAGGGCCGCGGCCCCATCCACGAGCCCGACGCGACGGACGTCGCGCAGGTCGTAGGAGTCCCACGGCGGCGCCCCGTCCAGCGACGCCGCGACCGCGTCGCGGTCGAGCACCGAGCCGTCGACGAGCACCATGAGCGCCGCGGGCGTCATGAGCGCCCCGTAGAACGCGCCGCCGGTCCCCCGGCACAGCGCGTCCCACCCCCGTCGCTCCAGGGCCAGCAGGTCGTCGGTCGTCAGGTCCGTCGGCAGGTCCGGCATCGCCCCAGGCTAGGAACCCGCCGGGCTGCCCGCACGGGTCGGCGAATTCATCGGAGGAATCGCGGCACCGCCGCCCGAACTGCGCCATAATCCAGGCATGTCCCGCACCGATGAGGTCGTCGACGGCGTCCGCCGCATGATCACGGGCGGCGAGCTCGGCCCCGGCGACCGGCTCCCCGTGGAGAAGGACCTCGCCGACCGCCTCGGCGTCTCCCGCGGCTCCCTGCGCGAGGGCGTGCGCGCGCTCACCGTGCTCGGCGTCCTCGACACGCGCCAGGGCGACGGCACCTACGTCACCAGCCTCGACCCCGCGCGCCTCATGTCCTCGCTGCAGTTCGTCGTCGACCTGCACGGCGACACCAGCGCCCGTCCCTTCCACGCCGTGCGGCGGGTGCTCGAGACGGAGGCCGCCGGCCTGGCCGCCCACCGCATCACGCCCAAGGCGCTGGAGGAGGCCCGCGTCGTGCTCGATCAGGCGGCGCGCACGCTCGCCCAGGACGACATCGACCACGCCGCCTTCATCGAGGCCGACACCGCGTTCCACCGCATCGTCGCCGAGCAGGGCGGCAACCCCGTCGCCACCGCCCTCGTCGAGGCGATCGCCGGCCGCACGTTCCGCGAGCGCCTGTGGCGCGGCCGCCACGAGCAGGGCGCGGAGGAGCGCACCCAGCGCGACCACGAGGCCGTCTGGCGGGCACTGGCCGCCGGCGACGCCGAGGCGGCCCGCGTCCGCATGGCCGCGCACCTCCTGGACGTCGAGGAGACCCTCCCCGACCCGGAAGTCGCCGCAGACACCGACGACGCCGACGACACGGACGACTGACCGCTACGCCCCACCCGGTCGCGGGATCACCGCGTCGAGGGTGGGCCACGGGGGGCCGTCGCGCAGCACGCGGAGGAGCTCCTCCCCGAAGCGCCGCCCGTCGGGGAACTGGTCCCGCTTCTCCCACCGCCACGCCGCCACCATCGCGAGCACGAGCTCGCGGCAGTGGTCGAGGAGCTCTTGGTCGACGCCCGGGTAGCGCTCGGCGACCGCGGCGGGGACGTGCGCGAGGTCGAACTCCACGGGCCCGCGGCAGCACGTCTCGAGGTCGATGAACAGCGGGCCGTCGTGGGTGCTCAGCAGGTTGCCCGGGTGGGGCTCGCCGTGGAGCAGCTGCTCGCGCCCGGTGGCGTCGACGGCGGGGCGCAGGCGCCGGAGCGTGCCGCCGAGGAACGCGCGGGCGTCGTCGGGCAGCTCCGGGGAGAGCCCGGGCTCCGCGACGACCCGCTCGGCCTCGGCGATCCGGTCGGTGAACCGAGGGAAGGTGCCGTCGACGCCCCTCATCCCGGCGTGCAGGCGCTCCAGGGCCAGGGCGTAGGCGCCCGGCGCGACGGAAGGGGCCGTCGGCGCGTAGTACACCCACAGGGTCACCGCGAACCCGTCGCGGACGTGGACCGCCGGGCCCGTCCGGGGCTCCAGGGCGGCGACGGGCGACCCGAGGTCGGCGAGCTGTCGCGCGACGTCGACCTCGAGCTCCGCGACCTCCTTCCCCACCGGGGCGACCCGCGCCATCACCCCGCACGGCTCCAGCCGCAGCGCGAGCTTGTTGGAGTCGTGGAGCACGGTCACGGCGTCGACCGGCAGGCCCTGCGCGACGGCGATCGCGGTCGCGGCGGCGGTCGCACGGGTCAGGGCGGGCGTCTCCACACCCAGGATCCTGGCACCGGGGCGGGCGGGCACCCAGCTCTTTCCTCGCGGACGCCCGGCCCAGGTCGGCGCCGGACCCGTCAGCCGACGTGGGCGGGAGCCATGACGGCCGCCGGCGGGCCGGCCGCGAGCTCGCGGGCAGCCAGCCCGGCCCCGAGGAGCCCTGCCTGGTCGCCCAGGGCGGCCATCGTGATCTCGGCCCCGCGGACCCACCGCCTCGTGGCGGCCTGGGACCGGTAGACGTCGGCGACGAGGCCGCCCCGGGCGAACACGCCGCCACCGAGCACGATGCGGTGCGGCGAGAGGACCGCGCACATGCCGTCGAGCCCGTCGGCGAAGGCCTCGGCGGCCTCCATCAGGGCGCCGACGGCGCCGGGGTCGCCCGCGTCGGCGGCGGCGACGAGGCGGTCGACCGTGCGGTCCGGACCCGGTAGGACACGCTCGGCCGCACGGCGCAGCGCTTCTCCGGACGCGAGGCCCTCCCAGCAGCCGGCGGCGCCGCACCCGCAGGGTTGCCCGCCGCGGTCGACCATCACGTGGCCGATCTCGCCGGCGAACCCGCGCCCTCGCACGAGCCTGCCGTCCAGGACGACCGCGCCACCGATGCCCGTGCCGACCGTGACGACGAGGACCAGGCCCTGCGCACCGCTCCCGTGGACCTCGGCGAGGGCCGCGGCCTGCGCGTCGTTGATGACCTCGGAGGGCAGCCCCGTGACCTCGACGAGGGCCGACCGCAGGTCGACGTCCCCGAGCCCCAGGTTCGCGCTGAGCAGGAGGCGGCCGTCGTCGACCACGCCGGCCACGGCGACGCCGACGGCCTCGGCGTGCCGCCCGAGGTCCCGAGCCAGCTCGAGCACCGCGGAGTGCCGGGCCTCGGGGGTGCGGGGCAGCGGCCGACGCACGACGTCCCGCAGGGAGCCGTCGGGCCCGACCAGCCCTCCGCGGATCATCGTCCCGCCCATGTCGATGCCGACCGTGGTACCCGGGACGCCCTGTCGCGTCGTCATGATGATTCCCTTCCTCGGGTGGTGCGCGGGTCCCCTGCGTCCGTCACCCGGAGGGTGACGATCCCGAAGGGCCGCACGACGAGCGCGGCACCGCACGCGTCGCCGGCCGACCACTCCTCGAACCGGGAGCAGCCGTCGGCCTCGTCCCCGAGCGGCTCCTCGAGGAGGTCGACGCGCGTGACCGTCCCGGGCCCGTCGACCGTCACCCCGACGCTCGCCTGCGCGCCGAGCGGCTCGTAGAGCCGGACGACGAGGTCCCCGCTCGCGTCGTGCGCGAGCTTGACCGACTCCACGAGCAGGCCGGGCCCGTCGAGCCGCACCAGCGGCCCGACGACACCGCCGGACGGCGCCGGGCGCGGCGGGAGCGACAGGGCGTAGCCGTCCCGGACGGCGTCGGCGACCCCGGCCCCCGGGCGGATGCGGTGGACGAACGTGTGCCGGCCGAGGTCGGCCCCCGGGTCGGGGTACCGCGGCCCGCGCAGCAGGTGCAGGTTCACGGTCGTCGTGGTCCCGCCGTCGGGGCGCACCTCGCTCGCCGCGTCGTACCCCTGGGTGGTGCGGTTCGCGATGCCGACGCCGAAGCCGGCGTCCCCGACGTGCACCCAGCGGTGGGCGACGTCGACGAACCGCGCCGACTGCCAGCTCGTGTTGCGGTGCGTGGGCCGGCGGACGTGGCCGAACTGCGTCTCCGCCGCGACCTCGTGCGCGCGCAGGTCGAGCGGCCACGACAGCACGAGGAGCTCCTCGCGCTCGGCCCAGTCCACCGTCGTGGTGACCTCGAGCGCGCCGTCCACGAGCCCGAGGCGCTGCGACAGGGTGCTCCCGCCCGGCCCGAGGACGCGCTCGACGACGATCGCGCCGTCCTCGACCCGGACCCGGGCCTCGGGCACGTCGCGGGACACGCGGTGCGCGTGCGCGTCGACGTCCCACGCGTCCCAGCGGTTCGGCAGGTCGCGGAACAGCCGGACGGCGTTCGCCGGTCCCGCCGCGGCGACGGCGTCGCGCCCGGTCGCGAGGTCGACGAGACCGATCACGTGGCCGGAGCCGTCGACGACCACGCGCAGCGCGTCGTCCTGGAGGGTCCACACCGCGCCGTCCGCCCGCGCGGACGGCGCCTCGGCCCGGAGACGGCGGCCCACGGTCATCGGCTCGAGGCCGTCGAGGACGACGGGGCTCGGGTTCGCCCACAGCGCGTCCCGGCCGGTCGCCGGCGCGTCCTGCGGCGCGGCGCCGGCGAGCGCGTCCAGCGCACCGGCCACCAGCTCGGCGCACCGCCGCTGGACCCGCTCGTGGTCGCGCGCCGCGTCCAGGTAGACCCAGGCGATGGACGAGCCGGGCAGGACGTCGTGGAACTGGTGCAGCAGCACGGTGCGCCACAGCCCGCGCAGCTCGTCGAGCGGGTAGGCGGCGCCGGTGCGCCGCGTCGCGGTGGCGCACCACAGCTCGGCCTCGCGCAGCGCCGACTCGCTCCGCCGGTTGTCCGCCTTGAGCCGCTGCTGCGACGTCGAGATGCCGCGGTGCAGCTCGAGCGGCATCTCGCCGACCCACACGGGCGAGGCCTCGCCCCGCGCCTGCGCGGCGGCGGCGAGCGCCTCCGACCGGGCGAAGAAGTCCTCGGGGGTGCCCCAGGTCACGCGGGCCGAGCCGGCGAGGTCGCGCACGCGCCGCGCCGTCTCGGCGTGCTCGCGCGTCGGGCCGCCGCCGCCGTCGCCCCAGCCGCTCGGCGCGAGCGAGAGCTCGGCGGAGACCGTGTCGGAGTCCGCGACGTTCCGCTCCGCGTGGGCGAGCTGGCGCGGCGTGAGGTCGCTGTTGTAGTTGTCGACCGGCGGGAAGTGCGCGAGCACGCGCGACCCGTCGATGCCCTCCCAGGTGAACGTGTGGTGCGGCATCCGGTTGGTGTCGTTCCACGACATCTTCTGCGAGAGGAACCGGCGCATGCCCGCCGCGCGGAAGATCTGCGGCAGGGCCGCGGAGTATCCGAACGAGTCGGGCAGCCAGACCTCGCGGCAGCGCACCCCCAGCTCGTCGCGGAACCACGTGGTCCCCTCGAGGAGCTGGCGCGCCATGGACTCCCCCGACAGCAGCACGGTGTCGGACTCGACCCACATCCCGCCCACCGGGACGAACCGGCCCTGGCGGACCGCGGCCCGGATCAGCTCGAACAGCTCCGGCTCGCTCTCCTGCACCCACGCGAGGTGCTGCGCGGAGGAGGTCACGAACGTCGTCTCGGGGTACTCCTCCAGCAGCGCGAGGGCGTTGGAGTACGTCCGCACCACCTTGCGGCGCGTCTCCCGGAAGGGCCACAGCCACGCCGAGTCGATGTGCGCGTGGCCGACGGCCACGACCTCGTGCCCGGCGTCCCCGTTGCCCTCGGCCAGCACGCCCGCGAGCTCCGCGCGCGCCGCGGCGGCGGACGCCCGGAGCGCCTCGGGGGTCGCGACCTGCACGACGTCGAGCATCCGCGCCAGCGCCCGCAGCACCCGGCCGCGGCGCAGCCCGGGGTCGGGCAGGACCTCGAGCTGCTCGCGCAGGACGCGCACGTCGCGCCACAGCCCCCACGTGGCGTCGTCCCGCAGCCGCAGGGCGATCTCGCCCCACGCGTACTGGGGGACGGCGGGCAGGGTCGCGGGGTCGCCGAGCGGCGTCGGCGCGAAGGTGAAGTCCGGGTCCATGACCGGATTGGCCGCGGCCTCCACCCACACGTCCACGGGCAGGCCGGCCGCCCCGGCGGACCAGGCGTCCCAGCCGGTGCGGTCCGCGCGCAGGAGGAGCGGCAGCGGCACGCGCCGGTTGTACGGCGAGACGCCCTTGAGCACCCGGCCGTCGTGCGCGCGCGCCGTGCCCTCGGCCTGGAAGCCGGGGGTGTCGCGCGTGAACCCGAGGTCGACCTCCAGGTCGACGAGCAACTCCGCGCCCGCCCACGCGGCCGGCACCTCGCCGCGCAGCCGCAGCCACGTCGTCGACCACGGCTCGCCCCAGGGCTCGCCCGGCGCCACAGGGTGGAACGCGTCGTCCGGCAGGGCCAGGACCACGTCCGGGCGCACCGGCTCCCCCGGCCGCGACCAGGCCGTCACGGTGACCGGCGCGCTCGCGGCGTCCAGCGCCGGGGCGAGCCGCTCGTCGACGAAGCGGCGGACGCGACCGAGGGTGACGTCGTCAGGCTCGAGCCCCATCGACGGTCACCTCCCCGGCGCCGTCCTGCGCGACGTCGAACGACCACCGCCGCCCGGCGATGGCCACCTCGACGCGCGAACGGCGGTCCCCGAGGACCGCGAGGGGCAGGTCCGGGCGCAGGACGTCGTCCGTCGGGACGCGCACGGACACCCGCGACCCGGCCCCGGGCGCGACGCTCACGCGCTCCCATCCGACGACGACCGTGCGCGCCCAGTCCAGGCCGCCGACCCGCCGCGACCGGACGAGCAGCAGACCCTCGCCGTCCCAGTCCCCCGCGGCGGCGCGCACGTCCGCCTCGACCAGCAGCTCCTCCCCGTCCACCGCGAGCCGCACCCCATGGACGTCGAGACCGCCGTAGCCGATGCCGTCCCCGACGCGCGCGAGCACCGGCTCCGGCACGTCGCGGTAGACGCTCTCGGCGGGCATCCGCTCGTCGTCGCGCACCGGGATCGCGCCCGGGTGCGCGGGCAAGGTCACCGGCAGGTGTCCTGCGGGCTGGCGCGCGCCGAGCAGCAGGTCCGCGATCACGCGGCCGCCGTCCGGCCCGGGGTAGAAGGCGAGGAGGACGGCGTCGGCGTGCGCGACGACGGCCGTGAGCACGTACGGGCGCCCGGCGAGGACGACCGCGACGACGGGTCCGCGCGCGGCCGCGCGCACCGCGGCGAGCGTCTCGACCTGCCCGGCGGGCAGGACCGGGGAGGCGAGATCGACGCCCTCCCCGCAGTCCGCCGCGGTCTGGCCGGCGTTCGCGCCGTTGTCCGCGAACTCGTCCGTGTAGGCGCGGTGGCTCGACCCGCCGAGCACGACGACGACCCCGTCCGCCGCGGCGAGCGCGGCGGCCGCGTCGTCGGCGTCGGCGTCCACGCGTTCGACCACGACGCCGTCCCGCCCGGACGACGCCGTCAGCGCGTCCGCGACCGACAGCCGGCGGTCCGGGGCGAGCGGGGCGACGTAGTCGCCGAGCAGGGCGTCGACGTCGTCGGCGCGCGGCCCGGTGACGACCCATCTTCCGCCGGGAGCGACCGGCAGCGCCGGGCGGTCCGCGCCCGCGGGCGGCTCGTTGCGCAGCAGGACGACGGACCGGGCCGCGATCGCGGTGGAGAGGTCGCGGGCGGCCCCGTGGCCCCGCTGGTCGGGACGCTCGGTGGGCTGCGGCGCCGCGTCGAGCGGCCCGAGGAGGCCCGACCACGCCTTGACCGTGAGCACGCGCAGGCAGGCCTCGTCCACGGCGGGTGCCAGCAGGTCGGGCGACTGCGCCACCGCGTCCTCGAGCATCGTGAACGACCGGTCCCACAGCGACAGGTCGACGCCCGCGTGCAGCGCCGCGGCGGCCGCGGCGACGGGGTCCCCGACCTGCTCGACGATCCGGTCGATGGCGAGCCCGTCGGCCATGACGAGGCCGTCGAAGGCCCACTCGCCGCGCAGGAGGTCGGTCAGGAGGGCACGGTTCGCGACGCACGGGACGCCGTCGATGTCGTTGTACGCGGCCATGAGGCCGAGGGCCCCGGCCGCGACGCCCGCGCGGGCGGCGGGCAGGTGCAGCTCGGCGAGGTCCCGCGGGCCCAGCGCCGCGGAGTGCCCGTTGCGGCCGCCCGTGCCCGCGCCCTGCGCGGCGAAGTGCTTGAGGACGACGCCGACGCCGGTCCCGTCGGCGGCGTTGCCGGACAGGCGCGAGCGGCCGGGCCCCTGCATGCCCACGACCGCGGCCTCGGTCATCCGCGCCGCCAGCGCGGGGACCTCGCCGTAGCACTCCTCGGAGCGGCCCCAGCGGGGGTCCTGGAGCAGGTCGAGGGTGGACAGCAGCGCGAGGTGCACGCCGTCGGCCCGCAGCGACGTCGCGACCGACGCACACGCCTCCCGGTACAGCGCGGCGTCCCACGTGGCGCCCACCGCCAGGTTCACGGGCAGCAGCGCGGCGCCGAGCGCCTGGTGCCCGTGGGGGGCCTCCTCGACGAGCAGCGGCCCGACGCCCTGCCCGGACGCGGCCCGCACCTCCTCGACGACGAGGGCGGCGACCTCGGCCCGCTCCTGCGGCCGGATGCCGTCGGCCCAGCCCCGCCCCGACCACGCGTCGGCGCGGAAGAGGCCGTACAGCGCTCCGAGCCCGCCCCAGCGGTCGACCTCCTCGCGCAGCAGGTCGGTGGTGCGCCACCTGCCCCGGGCGGTGCGCTCGACGGCCTGCCAGCCGAGCAGCCGCTGGTTGAGCTGGCCCACCCGCTCCCGCAGGGACATGCCCGCCATCACCTCGGCGGCGCGCCGCCGCGCCGGGTCGGTGCCGGTGCCCCGCACCGCGGGGTCCTCGTGCGTCATCGGTGCCACAGGTCGTTCCTCGTCCTCAGTACGGGGCGCGCGCCGAACGCCGCCGGGTCGGCGGCCTCGGCGCCGGTCACGTCGAGCTCGACGGTCTCGCCGGGGAGCAGGAGGGTCAGCAGGTCGTCGACCCGCGCGGCCGGGTCGAGCCGGTCGACGAGCAACGCGACGTCGCAGGTCACGACGTCCGCCGTGACCCGCACCCGCCAGCCCTGCGGGGTCCGCGCGGCCTCGACCGACGGCGCCGGCCGCGCCCAGCGCACGCCGTCCTCACGGCACAGCGCGGACCACGCGCGCAGCCCGTCGCAGTCCGCTACGAGCACCTCGTCGCGGCGCGCGCCGGGGAGCGCGACCTGCGGCGGCACGTCCCAGCGGGCCACGGAGCGCGGGGCGACCTCGACGGTCCGCTCCGCCTCCGCCGGGCCGCCCAGCGGACCGCCCACGACGTGCACGCGCCGCACGACGACCCGCGCCTGCCACACCGCGTCGGTGTCGTTGACGAGGACGACCTGGGGCGCGCCGTCGTGCGGCTGGATCGAGAGGGTGCGCGGCGCGTACGCCTGGCGCAGCGCGTGCCAGCCGGGCTTGGGCCGCCCGCCGTGGTCGATCACCGACCACGAGATCCCCGGCCACGCGTCGTTGAGCTGCCACACGAGCATCCCGGCGGTGCGCGGCCACGAGCCCCGCAGGTGGTCGGCGGCGGTGCGCAGGGCGTCGGCCTGGTTGAGCTGGGTCGCCCAGGACCAGTCGTCGACGTCGTCGAGCAGGAGGTCGGGGTCGGGGACGTGCCCGTCCAGCCGCCGCACGAGGTGGCGCATCCCGCCCACCTGCCGCTGCCGGGTCGCCATCGCCGCGCCGCGGACGTCGACCGGCCGCTCGGTGAGCGCGGCGGAGAGCGTCGCCCACGTCGGCGGGGCCTGGAAGCCGAGCTCCGCGGCGAAGCGCGGGACGTGGTTGCGGTACGTGGTGTGGTCGAACAGGTTCCACTGGTCCCAGAGGTGGCTCGTGCCCTCCCCGTCGGCGTTCGGCGCGACGCCGTCCGTCGAGGAGAACGGGCTCGACGGCACGTACGGGGTGCCGGGGTCCTCCTCCGCGACGACGCGCGGCAGGAGCTCGCGGTAGTACCCCTCGCCCCACGTGCGGTCGCCGACCCGGTCGGGCCAGCCCCAGTCGCTCCAGCCCTGCAGGTTCTCGTTGGAGCCGTTCCACACGACGACGCTCGGGTGCGCCGAGAGCCGCCGCACCTGCTCGCGGGCCTCCGCCTCGACCTCGGAGCGCAGCGGCTCCTCCTCGGGGTAGGCGGCGCACGCGAAGGCGAAGTCCTGCCAGACCAGCATCCCCGCGGCGTCGCACGCCGCATAGAACGCGTCGCCCTCGTAGACCCCGCCGCCCCACACGCGCAGCATGGTCATGTGCGCGTCGACCGCCTGGCCCACGCGCTCGGCGTAGCGCTCGGCCGTCATGCGCGAGGCCAGCAGCTCGTCGGGGATCCAGTTCGCGCCGCGCGCGAAGACCTCGCGCCCGTTGACCACGACGACGAAGCGGCGCCCGTGCTCGTCGGGCGACGTGTCGAGGTCGACGCGGCGCAGCCCGACCCGGTGGGCCTGCTCCTGGTCCGTCCCGACCAGGCCGACCGTCACGTCGTGGAGCGTCGGGGCGCCGTACCCGCGCGGCCACCACAGCTCGGCGTCGGGCACGTCGAGGACGATCTCCGCGCGGCCGGTCACCGCGTGCCGCGACCGGTTCCCGCCGACCGCGATCTCCACCTCGCCCGTGGCGGCGTCGTCGTCCTGCCCGTCGAGCTCGACGGCGACGACGACGCGGCGCTCGGCGAGGTCCGCCGAGACGGTGCCGCGGGCGTGCGACCGCAGCCGCACGCCGGTCCACGCCTCGATCCGGGCGGGGCGCCACAGGCCGGCGGTGACCAGCGGCGGCGCCCAGTCCCACCCCACGCTCGACGCCATGACGCGCAGCCGGTTGTACGGGTAGGCCCAGTCGTACGGCAGGTGGCCGTCGTCGGCGGCGAGCATCGCCCGCGCGGCCGAGGAGAGCTCGACGGCGACGCGGTTCGCGCCGGAGCGGACCAGCGCCGAGACGTCGACGGCGTACGACCGGTGCATGTTCGCGGTGGCCACGGCCTCGCTGCCGTTGACGCGGACGGTGGCGACGGTCGCGAGGCCGTCGAGGGCAAGCTCGACCCGGCCCGCCGCGACGGCGTCCGGCAGCTCGACCTCGGCCTCGTAGACCCAGTCGCTCTCGCCCACCCAGCGCACCGCCGCGGCGTTGTCGTCGACGTACGGGTCCGCGATGACGCCCGCCGCGAGCAGGTCGTCGTGGACACACCCCGGGACCGATGCCGCGATCCCGTCCCGCAGCCGCGCGACGACCTCGTCGGCCGGGGCGCCGTCGCCGGCCTCGCCCACCAGCCGCACGGTCCAGCCCGTGCCTGCCAGGTCGGTGCGGTGGACCGTGCGGTGATCGGTCCCCGCGGCGGCCTCGTCCTGCGTGCTCCGGTCGTGCACGTGCTCAGTCCTCCGGGTAGTCGGTCGGCGCGCTGTAGCCCTCGGGCACCACCGGGGCCGTCCGGTGCCCGGTCCGGTGGACCAGCACCTCCGCGATGCGGGCGCCCGGGCCCTCCACCTCGATCTCGAGCGCGCGGGTGGCCGGCGCGTCCACGACGTGCAGCCGCCCCGCCCCGACCGTGCCGCCCTGGGCCACCACGGCCCCGTCGAGGCGGACCTCGTGCCGGGTGACCCGCTGGCCCCCGGCGAGGTCCTCCCGGACCAGCACGTGGTCGAGCTCCACCGGCGCGTCGCCGAGGTCGGCGCGCCAGGTGGTGTCCCCGGTGCGGGTGAGCGTCGCCGCGACGGCGTCCCCGAACCTCGCGCGGAGCTCGTCGCCGAACGCGGTGACCACCGCGGCGTCCGCGGGGTCGATGCGGCCGCGGCGGTCCGGCGGGACGTTGAGCAGCAGGTTCGCGCCCAGCCCGACGGACCGGTAGTAGATCGCCAGCAGGTGCTCCAGCGACTTGGGCTCGTCGTCCTGCGCCCAGAACCAGCCGCGACGCACGGACACGTCGCACTCCGGGGGCAGGTACAGGGCCTCCGCGAACTGCGTCGTCACGACGGTGTAGTTGCTCATCTGCGTGTGGTGCACGACGTACTCGACGGGGTCGCTGGCGAGCCCGTCCTCGTTGCCGACCCACCGGATCGTCGGGGCCCCCATGTTGAAGACCATCGCCTGCGGCTGGTGCGTGCGCGCGACGTCCATGATGCGCGCCCAGTCGTAGGAGTACCCCTCCGAGCCGGCGCCGTCGAACCACAGCTCGACGAGCGGGCCGTACCGCGTGCAGAGCTCGGTGAGCTGGGTGACGTACACGTCGGCGTACGCCTCCGGGTCCTGGTAGGCCGGGTGGTTCCGGTCCCAGGGCGACAGGTACAGGCCGAGGCCGAGGCCCGCCGCGCGGCAGGCCGCCGCGACCTCGGCCACGACGTCGCCCTGACCGTCGCGCCACGGCGACGAGGCCACGGAGTAGTCGGTGGTCGAGGTCGGCCACAGGCAGAACCCGTCGTGGTGCTTGGCGGTGAGCACGACGTAGGTCGCGCCCGCGGCCACGGCCAGCGCCACCCACTCGTCGGCGTCGAGCTCGGTCGGGTCGAACGACGACGCCGGGAGGGTGCCGTCGCTCCACTCCTTGGCGTGGAACGTGTTGATGCCGAAGTGGAAGAACATGCCCACCTCGAGCTGCTGCCAGCGCAGCTGCTCCGCCGTCGGCACGAGCACGGCGTCGGCGGTCCGGGGCGCGACGTCCTGGAGGACGTCCTGGTTCGGGGTCACTTCACTGCTCCTGATTCCACGCCCTTGAAGAAGTGCCGCTGCAGTGCCACGAAGAGCACGAGGATCGGCACGATGGCGATGATGGACCCGGCCATGGTGACGCGCGGGTCGTACGAGAGGGACGAGGCCGCGAGGCGCGACAGGCCGAGGGAGAGCGTGTACAGCTCCTCCGACCGCAGCACGATGAACGGCCAGAGGAAGTCGTCCCAGGCGGCGATGAACGAGTTGATGACGACGACGACCATCGCGCCCCGCGCCGCGGGGAGGTAGACCTTCCAGAACCGGCGGAGCTCGCCGGCGCCGTCGAGCATCGCGGCGTCCTCGACCTCGTTCGGGACGGCGCTGAACGCCGCCCTCGTGATGAGGACGTTGACGGCCGAGATCGCGCCGGGGAGCCAGACACCGATGAACGAGTCGTCGAGGCCGAGGTCGGTGATCTGGGTGTACAGCGAGACCATGATCGACTCGAACGGGAACATCATCGAGATGATGAGCACCCAGTAGAAGACGCCGCGGCCCCGCCAGCCCTGGCGCGAGAGCATGTAGCCCGCGAGCGTCGGGAAGACGACCTGCGAGAACACCGTGAGCAGGCACATGATCAGGCTGTTGCGGATGTACGTGCCCATCGGCACCTGCTCGAACACGGTCTGGTAGGCCGCGAACGTCGGGTGCTCCGGGAAGAAGGTCGCCGAGCTGCCGTACAGCGCGTCCTGCGGCCCCTTGAGGGACGAGAAGAACTGCCACAGCAGCGGGCCCACGGAGATCGCGAGCACGACCAGCAGGAGGACGTACCGCGTCACGAGCGCGCGGGTGCGGCCGCGCGTGCGCCACCAGTTCATCAGTCCTCCTCCTTGGAGCCGAGCTTGTGCGACGCGACCGCGAGGCCGATCGTCAGGACGAACAGCGCGACGGAGATGGCGGCGCCGTAGCCGACGTTGCCCGCGATCGGGTCGAGCGCGACGTCCCGGATGTAGAACGGCAGGGTCCGTGCCTGGCCGCCGACGCCGCCCGTCGCGCCGCCGAGGATGTAGATCTCGGTGAACACCCGCAGGGAGCCGATGCCCGACATGATGCCGACGAGCAGCATCGTGAGGCGGACGCCGGGGACGGTGACGTGGACGAACTGGCGGAACGTGCCGGCGCCGTCGAGCGACGCGGCCTCGTAGAGGTCCTTGGGCACGCTGGCCAGGGCGGAGAGGTAGAAGATCATGTACCACCCGAGGCCCTTCCAGACGGTCAGCGCCACGGCCGTGAGGAGCAGCAGCGTCGTGTCCGACAGGAAGGGGATCGGGGAGTCGATGAGCCCGACCTGCTTGAGCGCGGTGTTGATCGGCCCGTTCTCGGACACGAGGTTCTGCCACACCAGCGCGACCGCGACCATCGACGCGACCACGGGGGCATAGAACGCCGTCCGGAAGAACCCGATGGCCGGGACCTTCTTGTACACGAGCTGGGCGAGCATCAGCGGCAGCACGACGAGCAGCGGCACCGCGACGACCGCGTAGAGCACGGAGTTGCGCACGGCGAGCCAGAACGCCGGGTCCGCGACCATGCGCGAGTAGTTGTCCATGCCCACCCAGTCGCCGCCGCCGCCGAGCGGCCGCGCGTCGGTGAAGGACAGCACGATGGTGTTGAGGAACGGGAAGACCCCGAACACCCCGATGACGACGAGCGCCGGCGCGACCCACAGCCACGGGGTCCACCAGGGCCGGTAGAGCGCGGCGCCCGAGGTGGGGCGCGGGCGCCTGCTGCGCGTCCGGCTGCTCGTCCGGCTGCGCCGGGTGGCCCCGGCCGCCGGCTCACCGGTGGCCAGGGTTCCCGCGAGGACGTCGGTCGTCATCGGTCAGCCCTGCTGCTCAAGGATCTGGTTCGCGGCGTCCTCGGCGTCCTGGAGCGCCTCGGCGGCCGGCTTCTTGCCCGAGATCGCGAGCTGCAGCTCGGAGATCACGGCGGTCTGCACGGCGTCGGACCACGCGAAGATGAAGACGTTCTCCGCGTCCGTCGCGGCCTCGACCGACAGGCGGTTCGCCTCGTCGAGCGGCGAGTGGCCGGTGATGTCCGTGAACTTCGGGATGTCCAGCGACTCCTCGGTGGAGGGGAAGTTGGAGACCAGCGGGCTGGAGACGAACTCCGTCTGCCACTCGGGGCTCAGCATGAACTGCGCGAACGCGACCGCCGCGACCGGGTTCTTCGACGTGGACGGGACGCCGATGAGCTGGCCGTCCTGGAACGCGTGGCCGCGCGCGTCGAACAGCGTGTCGACGCCGGTCACGTCGTACGTGGCCTCGTTGGTGTCCTTGACGTAGCGCAGGAAGGACGCGTTCGTGGAGCCCCACACCACGTCCCCGGCGGAGTAGAGCTGCGTGACGTCCACGTCGCTCGAGAGGGTGTCCTTCGGCAGCGCGCCCTCGGCGTACAGCTCCGCGTACTTGGTCAGCCACTCCTGGATCTTCGGGTCGTCCGCGAAGGTGAACTCGGTCTCGTCCGCGTTCGTGATCTTCGCGTTCATGAGCTGCCAGTCGTTCGGCACGTGCGTGTACGGGTTCGCGGGGAACGCGTAGTACTCGCCGCCCGACTTCTTCGCGATCTGGCTCGCCATGTCGAGCTGCTCCATGACGGTCGTCGGCGGTGCCTGCGGGTCGAGGCCGGCGTCCTTCATGAGGTCCTTGTTGAAGGTCTGCAGGCCGTTCAGGCCCCAGTACCACGGGAGGACGTAGTGGTCGTCGTCGCCGGGGAACTTCTGCGACTCCCACACCGACTGGATGAAGGGGGCGCCGATGTCCTCGGGACCCTTGGTCGTGAGGTCGAGCAGGAAGTTCTCGCGGTAGAGCGCGTACGCCGTCGTCTGGTTGAGGTTGACGACGTCGGGCAGGTCGCACGACTGCGCGTTGGTGACGAGGCGCTGCGTGAACTCGGCGTCGCCCGGGTCGTCCTGCCACTTCACCGTGACCTCGGGGTACTTCTTCTCGAAGGCCGCGATGAGCTTCTCGAAGTACGGGCTGAAGTCCTGCTTGAGCGCCGTGGTCTGGAAGGTGATCTCGCCGGACGGCTCGCCCGACAGCCGCTCGTCGGACGTCACCTCGTCCGAGAGCTGGCACCGGCCCGCCGTGGTCGGCTTGCCGTTGGCGCCGACCTCGTCGGAGCCTCCGCCGATGCCGCACGCCGACAGTGCGAGCGAGAGGACGACGGCGCCGGCGACGCCGCCCGTGAGCGCGCGGCCGCGGCGGTGCGGTCGGGACGTGAAGGTGTGAGTGCTCATCTGTTCAGCCGTTCCTCGTGAGGTGTCTACCCGACGGTGGGCCGGACCTGGAGTCGGTCCGTGGTGATCCACAGGTGTGGCGGTCGGTGCCGTCGCGCGAGGTCGTTCTCGGGCGACGTGCGTGGTCGGTCGTGCGTGGGTCGCGCGTGGTGGTGTCGTGTCAGGGCTCGCGCAGCTCCGGCCAGGTGCGGACGGGGGAGGCGACGGCGCCGATCCCGTAGACGGACTCCCGCGCGGCCTCGCGCAGGAGTGTCAGCGCGCCGCGGACCACGCCGCCCGGGCCGAGCGACGACGGGACCACCTCGGTCCGCAGCGGGGACTCGGTGCGGAGCAGCTCCTCGACCTCCGCGGCGAACCGCTTGCCCCCCGCCGTCCCGACCGTCCCGGCGAGGACGACGCGGTGCGGGTCGACGACGGTGGCGATCGTGGTGACCACGAGGGCGACGCGGCGCGCGGCCTCCCGACGGAACGCGTGGAGGGCCTCGCCCGGGCCCTCGTCGCCGAGCGCCTCCTCCGGCGAGGTCCCGTCGAGCCCCAGCCCGTCGAGCACGTCCTGGAGCGCGGCCGAGCCCACGAGGCTCTGGAAGCCGGCGGACGACGAGCCGAGCGGTCCGCCGCTCGTCGTCGGCGCGAGGCCGATCTCGCCCGCGTACCCGTGCGCGCCCCGCAGCAGCGTGCGGCTGACGACGGTCGCGGCTCCGATGCCCTCGTCGAGGCGCAGGAGAGTGAAGCTCTCGATGCCGGCCGCGTTGCCGCTCTCGGCCTCGGCGAGCGCGGCGAGGTTGACGTCGTTCTCGAGCGCGACGGGGCAGCCGAGCCGCGCGGCGAGCCGGCCTCGCTGTCCCGCTCGCCACGCCGGATGCCCGGAGACGAAGTCCATGTCTCCCTGGGGGTTCACGACGCCCGGCGTGCCCGCGAGCACCTGCCACAGGCTGGACGGCTCGACACCGGCCTCCGCGCACGCGGCGGCGACCGCCTCGGCGACGGTCTCGACCGGGTCGTCGCCGTGCTGCGGGACGCGGACGTCGGAGAGCGCGGCGCCCGAGAGGTCGGAGACGACGGCGTGCACGAACCGGCCCGGCTGCATCTCGACGCCCACGACGTGGCAGAGGTCGGTCACGGCACGGAAGTGGACCGCGTTCGGTCCCCGCTGCGCCGACGAGACCTCGCCCACGGGGGCGACGAGCCCGGCCTCGACGAGCCGGAGGACGAGATCGCCGGTCGACGGCTTCGACAGGCCGGTGGCCTTGCTGATCGTGGCCCGGGAGGCCGACTGATGCTCGAGGAGGAGGTCGAGGACCATCCGCTCGTTCACCGACAGGGTCTTTCGCGTCATTGCGACCATCTCGTCCGGGCGGCCGGGTGGCCGCGAACTATTACTTTCAGACAGGCTACCTGATAGATAACCTCCAGACGACCCTCCGAGCCGATAAAGATCGGATGACCTTGCGCGCGGGCCGGGCCGCAGTCGTCTGACCTGGGGAATCGCTCGAGAACCTGGGACAAGTCCTCTGATGATTCGGTGCCTACGCCGGCGTGCGGACGCCGATCGTGAGCAGCAGGTTCGCGTAGACGCGCTGGTCGCCGGTGGCGACGAGCAGGGCGACGTCGTCGGACCGGGCGGCGTCGTAGAACGCGAAGCGGTCCAGCTCGTCCCAGCCGACGTCGGGCCCGAGCATCGCCCGGTAGCCGGTGTGGGCGGGGATCTCCTCGCCCGGGGCGACGACGTCGCCCGCCACGCCGCCGGGCACCATGACGGCGGCGGACTCGACCGGGACGGCGTCGAGGAGCACCTCGAGCACCTGGTCCACGGTCAGCAGGCCGGGCCGCAGGTTGAGGTGCACGCGCGCGGCGCCGGGCCGTGCGCCCGTGGAGTGCGGGTAGTTGGCGTCGGCCAGCAGGACGCGCGACCCGTGCCCCGCCGCGGCGAGCGCCGCGACGAGGCCAGGGTGCAACAGCTCGTAGCGCAGCACGTCAGGCCGGGACCGACGAGGCGGCCGGGACCTGCGCGGCGAAGGCGTGTCGTTGGCGGCCGAGCCCCTCGATCTCGACCTCGACGACGTCGCCGTCGGCGAGGTAGGGGAAGCGGCCGGACAGCGCGACGCCCTCGGGGGTGCCGGTGCAGATCAGGTCGCCTGCCTCGAGCGTCATGTACTGCGACAGGTGGTGCACGATCGCCGCGACGTCGAAGATCATGTCGGTCGTCGACGAGTCCTGGCGGGGCTCGCCGTTGACGGACGACCGCAGCCGCAGGCCGGCGGGGTCCACCTCGTCGGCGGGCACCAGCGCGGGACCGGTGGGCAGGAACGCGGGGCCGCACTTGCCCTTCGACCACTGGCCGAGGGAGTCGTCGAGCTGCCAGGCCCGCTCGCTCACGTCGTCGACCACGGTGTACCCGGCGACGTGCTCGAGGGCGGCCTCGACGGACGGCAGGTAGCTCGCCTGCTTCCCGACGACGATCGCGAGCTCCACCTCCCAGTCGACCTTGTCCGAGCCGGGCGGGATCGGCACCGTGTCGTCGGGGCCGACGACGGTGTTGGGGTGCTTGAAGAAGATGATCGGCAGGCGCGGGGGCTCCGCGCCGGACTCCCGCGCGTGCGCGGCGTAGTTCTGGCCCACGCACACGACGGCGGTGGGGCGGGCGATCGGCGCGCCGACGCGCAGGGCGTCCGCGCCCTCGAGCACGGGGAGCTCGCCGGCGGCCAGCGCGGCCCGGGTGCGGGCGATGCCGTCCGCCGCGAGGAACGCGCCGTCGACGTCGTGGCTCCCGGGGACGGCCGCGATCAGCGGCCGCAGGTCGTAGGTGACGCCGTCGTGGGTGACGGCAGGGATCTCCTGGCCCACCGGGCCCAGGCGGAGCAGCTGCATCGGTGTCCTCTAGTTCTCTCTGGGGGGCGCATCGATCATGCGCCCGGGCCGCGGCTCGGTCACAACCGTCCCGCGATACGAACGGCGTCAGACGAAGGCGTCGGGGTGGGCCTCGGGGGCGAGCAGCCCGCGGTCCACCAGGTCGGCCCACAGGGCGGCGGGGACGACGGCGGCGTGCCGGTCCACGGCCTGGCGCACCTGGTCGGCGGTGCGGAGCCCGACGACGGTGCTCCCCACGGCGGGGTGCGCCCGCACGTAGGCCAGCGCCGCCTGCGGCAGCGTCACGCCGTGGTCGGCGCACGCCCGCGCCACGGCGCGGGTGCGGTCGAGCAGGGCCGCGGGGGCCGGCGCGTAGTCGTAGGTCGCGTCGTCGGGCACGGTCTCGCGGGCCAGCAGCCCGGAGTTGTAGGCGCCGGCCACCACCACCGCGACGCCCCGGTCGAGGGCCGCGGGGAGCAGGTCGGCGAGCGCCGGCTGCTCCAGGAGAGTGAACCGGCCGGCGCACATCACCACGTCGACGTCGGTCTCGCGCACGAACCGGGCGAGCATGGCCGACTGGTTCATCCCCGCCCCGACGGCGCCGACCACGCCCTGGTCGCGCAGCTCGAGCAGCGCGGGGACCGCCTCGGCGAACGCCTGCTCCTCGTGGTCGTCCGGGTCGTGCAGGTACACGACGTCCACGCGGTCCAGGCCGGTGCGCTCCAGGCTCGCCTCCAGCGAGCGCCGCACGCCGTCGCGGGAGAAGTCCCACTCGCGGCGGGTGGCGGCGGGCACGTCGAAGAGGTCGTCGTCCCGGCGGTCGGCCGTCTCGGGGGAGGGCACCAGCAGGCGCCCCACCTTGGTCGAGACGACGTACTCGTCGCGGGGACGCCCGGCCAGGCTCGCCCCGAGCCGCCGCTCCGACAGCCCGAGCCCGTAGTGCGGCGCGGTGTCGAAGTACCGCACCCCGGCGTCCCACGCGGCCCCGACCGCCGCGGCGGTCTCCTCGTCGGTGGTGGCCTGGTACAGGTTGCCGGCCTGCGCCGCCCCGTACCCGAGGCTGGTCAGCCGCACCCCGGTGGAGCGGACCTCCCGCGCGGGCAGCACGCCCGTCGTCGCGCCGCTCACGCTTGCTCCGGCGCGCGCACGCGCAGGTCGTGCATGCCGCCGTCGACGGCGAGCGCCGTGCCCGTGGTCGACGTCGCGAGCGGGCTGGCGAGGTAGCAGACGGCGTGCGCCACGGCCTCGGGGCTGACGAGCCGGCCGGTGGGCTGGCGCGCCTCCAGCGCGGCGCGCTCCGCGGCCGGGTCGGGCGCCGCGTCGAGCAGGCGACCCACCCACGGCGTGTCGACGGTGCCGGGGTTCACGCAGGTCACACGGATGCCCTCGCGCACGTGGTCGGCCGCCATCGCGAGGGTCAGGGCCTGCACGGCGCCCTTGCTCGCGGAGTACAGCGCGCGCTGCGGCAGGCCGGACCAGGACGCGATCGACGCCATGTTGACCACGGCCGCGTGCTCCGAGGCCCGCAGGTGCGGCAGCGCGGCGCGGGTCACGCGCACGATGCCGAGCACGTTGACGTCGAGCACCCGCAGCCACTCGGCGTCGTCGTTGTCCGCCACCGTGCCCTGGGCGCCGATCCCGGCGTTGTTCACGACGACGTCGATGCCGCCGAGCGTCGCGGCCGCGGCCTCGACGGCGGCGCGCACGCCGGCGTCGTCGGTGACGTCCGCGACCTCCGCGCCCGCGCCCTCGGGCACGCCGTCGCGGGTGCGGTCGATCGCGACCACGCGCGCGCCGCGCGCCAGGAGCGCACGCACCACGGCGGCGCCGATGCCCGACGCTCCCCCGGTCACGACGGCGCGGATGCCGGCGAACTCCGGCGGGTTCTCGAGGGGGGCACTGCTCACGGGTACTCCTTCGTCGTGGTGGCGGGCTCGACGTCGACCCCGGAGGTGTCGAGACCGTAGGTACTGACGGCGGTGCGGCCGCGCACGGCCGCCCGCTCGTCGTCGGACAGGGACGCCAGCAGCTCGTCGGCGGCGGCGAACCAGCGGCCGTAGCCGGACGCGAGCAGGCAGACGGGCCAGTCGCTGCCGAGCAGCAGTCGGCCGGGGCCGAAGACGTCGAGCGCGTGGTCGGCGGCGGGCCGCAGGTCGGCGGTGGTCCACGCGTCCCAGCGGGCCTCGGTGACCAGCCCGGACAGCTTCGCGACGACGTTCGGCCGGGCGGCGAGCGCGGCCAGGTCGCGGCGCCACGCGTCGAGGGCGGCAGGGTCCCCGGGACGGCCGGCGGCGGGCAGCGCCGCGAGCGGCGGCTTGGCGAGGTGGTCGAGCACGAACCGCACGCCCGGCAGGGCGGCGGCGAGCCGCGCGCACGACGGGAGCTGGTCGGCGCGCACCACGAGGTCGAAGGGCAGCCCCGCGGCGCCGACGGCGGCGATGCCGGCGTGCACGTCGGGGCGGTCCAGGTGGTCGGCGGCCTCGGCCTGCACCATCGTGCGGATGCCGACGAGGCGGTCGCCGCCGGGGCCCTCGCGCAGGGCGGCGAGGCGGTCCTCGAGGTCGGGGGCGAACAGGTCGGCCCAGCCGACGACGCCCGTCACGCGCGCGGCGCGCCCCTCCGGCGACGCCGCGACGGCCAGCAGGTCGTCGGTGTCGGCCCAGGTGCTCGCGCTCTGCACGACGACGGTGGCGTCCACCCCGTGCGCGGCGGCGGGCAGGTCGGCGGGCGTGAAGTCGGCGTCGATCGCGGCCATCGTCGTAGGGTCGATCCAGCCCTGCGGGGTCCGCGCGCGGACCCACAGGTGGTGGTGCGCGTCGACGACGACGTCGGACATCCGGACTCCCTCGGCCTGGGGCAATTCATCCAATCTATAGGCCGCCGAACTGCTTGCGCTACCCCCGCTCCTGGCCGATAGGCTCACAGAGCACGCCAGATACGTCATATCTCTGCCGGCGGGATCGTGACCGCCGCTGCCCGCTCGACGAGGAGTGATCCGTATGGTCCCGGCCGCCCCGCCCCTGCGCCCCGAGCAGGCCTGGTTCACGGAGGCCCGCTTCGGCCTCTTCGTGCACTTCGGCCTCTACTCCGCCGCCGCGCGGCACGAGTGGGTGATGAGCAACGAGCGCATGACCGTCGAGCAGTACGGACGCTACGCCGAGGTGTTCGACCCGGACCTGTTCGACGCGCGCGCCCTCGTCCGCGCGGCCAAGGACGCCGGGATGCGGTACGTCGTGCTGACCACCAAGCACCACGACGGCTTCGCGCTGTGGGACTCCGCCGTCAGCGACTACAGCATCGCCCGCACGCGCGGGCGCGACCTCGTGGCCGAGCTCGCCGAGGCCGTCCGGGAGGAGGGCCTGCACCTGGGGATGTACCACTCGGTGATCGACTGGCACCACCCCGACTTCACGGTGGACCACGTGCACCCGCGGCGCGACGACCCCGACGCGCACGCGCTCAACGAGGGCCGCGACATGGCGCGCTACCGCGAGTACCTGCACGTCCAGGTGCGCGAGCTGCTCACGGGCTACGGCCCGGTCGACTACGTCTTCTTCGACTTCACGTTCGCCGAGGACAAGGACGGCTGGCGCGGCAAGTACCCGGAGGACTGGGACGCCGAGGCGCTGCTCGCCATGGTCCGCGAGCTGCAGCCGCAGGCCGTCGTGAACGACCGCCTGGGCATCCCCGGCGACCTCGTCACCCCCGAGCAGTACCAGCCGGACGCGCCGATGCGCGACGACGCCGGGGACCTCGTCGTGTGGGAGGCGTGCCAGACGCTCAACGGCAGCTGGGGCTACGACCGCGACAACACGCGGTTCAAGGACCCCGACCTGCTGGTGCGGATGCTCGTCGACACGGTCTCCAAGGGCGGCAACCTGCTGCTCAACGTCGGGCCCGACGGCCGGGGCGCGATCCCGGCGCGCGACGCCGACTCCCTCGCCGCCCTCGGCCGGTGGATGCGGCTGCACGAGCGGTCGATCCGGGGCGCCGGCCCGGCCGACGCCGACCTCGCCGCCGACGCCGTGCCCGGCCTGCCGCCGGGCGCCGTGCTCACCCAGCGCGGCGACCGCCTGTACCTGCACCTGTTCGCGTGGCCGTTCGGGCACGTGCACCTGCGCGGCCTCGCCGACCGGGTGACGTACGCCCAGCTGCTGAACGACGGGTCCGAGCTGCGCACGTCCCGCACCGACCCCGACCAGAAGGCGTGGAACACCCACCCCGGCGGGCAGCCCGCCGGCACGCTCACGCTGCACCTGCCCACCGTGCGGCCCGACGTCGCGGTCCCGGTGGTCGAGCTGTTCCTCGACCCGGCCTGACCGGGCCCGCGCGCCTGACCTGCGCCCCGAGCCCGCGCCTTGAATCGCCCTCGGGCGCGGGCTACGGTCGGCCGCGCGGGCGTCGGTGCCCGGGAACCTTCCGGGGATGCCGGGGGACAAGGAGGTGGACGCGGATGTCCGGGACGCTCGCCACGCACGTGACGCCGAGCTTCGAGGCCTTCCGTGCAGCGGTGGCCGGTGTCTTCCTGCCGCTGCGCCTGTCCAGCAGCTCCCCCGACGCCTTCCGCGGCGTGCTCCGCGCGGTGACCGTCGACGACGTGCACGTGAACGACATGCAGGGCGGCCAGCACGTCGTGGAGCGCACCGCGCAGCTGGCCGCGCACGACGAGCACCCGTCGTACAAGGTGAGCCTCATGCTGGCCGGCTCCGGGCTGCTGGTGCAGGACGGCCGCGAGGCGCTGCTGCGGCCCGGCGACCTCGCCGTCTACGACACCCGCCGGCCGTACACGCTGGAGTTCGGGCGCGACTTCCGCTCGCTGGTGATGATGTTCCCGCAGAGCCGCCTCGACCTGCCGCCCGCGCTGGTCGAGCAGCTCACGGCGGTGCGGCTGCCCGGCGACACCGGCGTGGGGGCGATCACGACGCCGTTCCTCGCGCGCCTCTCCGACCACATCGAGCAGCTGGCGCAGGCCCCCGGGCCGCGGCTCGTGCACAGCGCGCTCGACCTGGTCACCACCCTGTTCCAGACGGAGCTCGGCCACGCGGCGCGCGTCGACCCGCACGAGGAGCTGCTGGGGCGCATCCGCGCGTACGTCGAGGAGCGGCTGGGCTCGCCCGACCTCACGCCGGCGTCGATCGCGGCCGCGCACTTCATCTCCGTGCGGCACCTGCACGCGCTGTTCCAGGGCACGGGGGCCACGGTGTCGACGTGGATCCGCCGCCGCCGGCTGGAGCGCTGCCGCCGGGACCTGCTCACGCCGCGCCTCGCCGACGTGCCGGTCTCCGCGATCGCGGCGCGCTGGGGCTTCGTCGACGCCGCCCACTTCAGCCGGGCGTTCAAGGCGGAGTACGGCCTGCCGCCGCGCGAGTACCGCGCGACGGCAGGCTGACGGCTCAGCGGTCCTCAGGGTCCTCGGCGGGCGCTTCGGCGCCGCCGCGCCCGATCCCGGCGTAGACGCCGGGCCGGGTGCGCCGCACGCGCATCCCCCACAGGACGCCCACGACCCCCGGGACGACGATCAGCGCCGGCAGCACGAACGTCGTCGCGTCCGCGTGCTCCTGCCCGAGCAGCACGGTGAAGTTGGCGAGGATCGTCACCAGCACGGCCGCGAGCGCCACGGCGGCCACGACCGGCGCCACCATCCGCGAGCCGAGCCCGACGCCGTGCGCGTCGCGCCGGAAGTACCCGACGACGGCCACGGACACGACGGCCATGAGCAGCACGAGCCCGAGCGCGCCGGTGTTGGTGAGCCACGTGAACAGCGTGATCACCGGGTACGGCCCCCGGGCCGGGTCCCACCCGGGCTCGGCGAGCGCGAACGCCCCCACGACCACCACCGCGAGCACGGTCTGCGTCACCGACCCGACCCACGGGGCGCCGTGCCGGGCGCGGACGCCGGCGAGCCGCGCGGGCAGCACGCCCTCCCGGCCGAGGGAGAACAGGTAGCGGGCGACGGCGTTGTGGAAGCTGACGAGCGCCGCGAACAGGCTGGTGATGAACAGGACGGACATGAGGTCCACCCACAGGGTGCCCAGGTGCTGGGCGACGAAACCGAAGAACAGCGGCGGGCCGGCCTCCTCGGCCGTGATGCCCGCCGGGTCGCTGATCTTGTCGGGGCCGACGGCGAGCGCGAGCGCCCACGACGAGATCGCGTAGAAGACGCCGATGACGCCGACGGCGAGGAACGTGGCCCGCGGGATGGTGCGGCGCGGGTCCTTCGACTCCTCGCCGTAGATGGCGGCGGACTCGAAGCCCATGAACGCGGCGATGCCGAACGCGAGCACCGCGCCGACACCGGGGACGAAGAGGCTGGACGGCTCGATCGGCGTGGTCGTGAAGCCCTCGGCCGGCTGCGCGAACGCCACGACGTCAAACACGATGACGACGAGGAACTCCAGGGCGACGAGCACCCCGAGCACGGTCGCGGACAGGTCGACGCGGTGCACGCCCATGACCCCGACGACGACGATGCCGACGAGCACGCCGACCCACCACGGCACGGCGGCGCCGGTCTTCTCCTGCAGCAGCGACGACACCTGGAAACCGAACATGCCCCAGATGCCGATCTGCATCATGTTGTAGGCGACCAGCGCCACGAGGGAGGCGCCCACCCCGGCCGGGCGGCCGATGCCCTGCGCGACGTACGCGTAGAAGGCGCCCGCGTTGGTGATGTGCCGGCTCATGGCCGCGTACCCGACGGCGAAGACGCCGAGCGCGAGGGCCAGCACCAGGAACCCCACGGGGACGCCGACCACGTGCGTCACCGCGAACGTCGACGTCACGCCCCCGGCGACGACGGTGAGCGGCGCGGACGCGGCGACGATGATGAACGCGACGGCGATCACGCCGAGCTTGCGTCGGCCCCGCAGCGCGGCGGCGGAGTCGGGGGCGGCGGGTGCGGCCGGGGCGTCGGGCGCCGGCCTCTTCGCGAGGTGCCCAGTGGTCATCGTTCCTCCTTCGGACGGACGGCGGCGGCCGTCGCAGCGGACGGGCCCGATTCTGGGCCGCCCCGCGGGGCACGATCTGGCCCCAGGGCGCACGCCGGTTGACCACGACGGCACAGCCCGCCGGCGGGCGGTGCGCGGCCGCGCACGCTGCCCGCTCGGTCAAGCGTCGAGCGCGCAGGGTCATGGCCGGCGGGCGGTCGCCTGCCGACACTGGGCGGACCGACCGCGAGACCGAGGACCCCGATGACGCACCTCCCCGACACCACGCACACCCACGGCGCCCGCGTGAGCACGCCCGTGGACGTCACCCACCCGCTGGACCCGCTGACCGCGGACGAGATCGCGACCGCCCGGGAGGTGCTCGCGTCGGCCGGCCTGCTCGGCGAGACCGTGCGGGTGCCGCAGCTGCTGCCGGTGGAGCCGTCCAAGGACGAGGTGGCCGCGTGGCGCCCGGGCGCCCCTCTGGACCGGCGCGTGGTCGCGACGCTCCTGGACCGTGCCACGGGCGCGGCGGCCGAGGCCGTCGTCTCGGTGACGCGCCGGGAGGTCGACCGGCACGCGCCGCTCGAGAACGACACGCCGCCGTACGGGCAGCCGCAGTACCTGTTCGAGGAGTACGACGCGGCCGCCGAGATCGCCAAGGCCTCCCCGGAGTGGCGGGCGGCGATGCACCGCCGCGGGCTGGACGAGTACGTCGAGGACGCGTTCTGCGGTCCGCTCGCTCCCGGGTTCTTCGGCCGCGAGGACGAGGTGGGCCGCCGCGTCATCCGGTCGCTGACGTTCCTGCGCACCCGCCCCGACGACAGCCCGTGGGCGCACCCCGTCGAGGGGCTGATCGTGCACATCGACCTCACCGCGGGCGAGGTGATCCGCGTCGAGGACGACGGCGACGTGCCCGTCCCGATGGCGTCCGGCGACTACTCGCTCGCCGCGCAGGGCCCGGCCCGCACGTCGCTCAAGCCGATCGAGATCACCCAGCCGGAGGGCCCGAGCTTCGCCGTCGACGGCAGCGAGGTGACCTGGGAGAACTGGCGGTTCCGCGTGGGCTTCAACGCCCGCGAGGGCCTGGTGCTCAACACCGTCACGTTCCGCGACGGCGACGAGGAGCGCCCGGTCATGCACCGCGGCAGCGTGCCGGAGATGGTGGTGCCGTACGGCGACACGACCAGCACCCGGTTCTGGATCAGCTACTTCGACGCCGGCGAGTACCTGCTGGGCAAGAACGCGAACTCGCTCGCGCTGGGCTGCGACTGCCTCGGCGTCATCCACTACTTCGACGGGTTCGTCGCGGACGACCACGGCCACCCGGTGAAGATCCCGCAGGTCGTGTGCATGCACGAGGAGGACTACGGGATCCTCTGGAAGCACACCGACCTCGCGGGCAGGGCGGAGGTGCGCCGCAGCCGCCGCCTGGTGATCAGCTACTTCGCCACGATCGGCAACTACGACTACGGCTTCTTCTGGTACCTGTACCTCGACGGCACGATCCAGGTGGAGGCCAAGGCGACCGGCATCGTCTTCGCCGGCGCCGGCATCCCCGGCAGCGACAACCCGCACGCCCCGGAGATCGCACCCGGCGTGTTCACGCCCGTGCACCAGCACCTGTTCTGCGCGCGCCTCGACATGGCGGTCGACGGGGAGGACAACACGCTGCACGAGGTCGACGTCGTCGGCATCCCCACCGGCGAGGACAACCCGTACGGCAACGCGTTCACGTGGCGCAGCACACCGCTGACGCGCGAGTCGGAGGCGCAGCGCCTCGCCGCGCCGGCGTCGGGCCGCGTGTGGGAGGTCGCGAGCGCCCACCGCCGCAACCACGTGGGCAGGCCGACCGCCTACCACCTGGTGCCGCAGGGCGGGCCGCTGCTCATGGCGCAGCCCGAGTCGACCGTGCACGGTCGCGCGACGTTCGCGACCAAGCACCTGTGGGCCACCGCGTTCGACGACGCCGAGCGGTTCCCCGCCGGCGACTACCCCAACGCGCACGCCGGCGGCGCCGGGCTGCCCGCCTGGACGGCCGCCGACCGCGACCTCGACGGCACCGACCTGGTGCTGTGGCACGTCTTCGGCCCCACGCACGTCCCGCGGCCCGAGGACTGGCCGATCATGCCGGTCGACTACTCCGGCTTCACCCTCAAGCCCTACGGCTTCCTGGACCGCAACCCGGCGATGGACCTGCCCGACGGCGCGGCCTCGCACTGCGCGCCCGGCACGTCCTCCGACGGCACCGGCGGCGGCTGCTGCGGCGGCGGCGGCTGCACCTGCTCCCACTGACCGCGGCCGAACCACCCGACCCGGCCCGACGCTGGACGCCCTCGCCCGCACGGGGATACGTTCGGCCCGTGCATCCCGGGGGCCGCCCGGGCCCGCCCGCCCCGCGACGACGGAGGACACAGGGACGGCGGGTACCACGGCCGCCGGCGCACCCCGAGACAGGGAAGGGGGTGAGCAGCATGTCCGGACCCCTCATGACCCCGGGCGCCGAGACGACGGCGGTGGTGACTACCGTCGCGCCGTTCGGTGTCCTCGTGACCGCGGACGGCGTGCCCGGTCTCGTCCGCGGCGGAGACGCCACGGTGGGCGACACCGTGCGCGTGCGCGTCGTCGAGTTTGACGACGTGGAGCAGCGCTTCAGCGCCGTTCCCGCCTGACGGCACACGGCTGGCCCGTCCCGCGC